>ONFH01000155.1 GCA_900317015.1 uncultured Erysipelotrichaceae bacterium
GTGACTGAAGAGAAGTAATTCGTCCCCTGCCTGCAGGGGTTTTTTTGATTTTAAAGCATTAAAAAGCTCTCCTTTTCTAAGAAGAGCTTTCTTTATTAAAGTAATGACCGGAATACTTTTAAGTATTCATCACTTGATTTATCCCAATCAAGCTTTTCATGCATGCCTCTTTGTACAATACGATCCCATGCATCACGATGATCCTTATAAACAGAGATTGCATAATCAATAATATCCATCATTTCATGGGCATTATAATTTGCAAAACTAAATCCTGTTCCCGTATCATCATATTCATTATATGGGAAGACTGTATCTTTTAAGCCACCTGTTTCACGAACGATTGGAACACTTCCATAACGGAGTGCCATCATCTGTGACAAACCACATGGTTCAAAAAGTGAAGGCATTAAGAACATGTCAGTTGAGCCGTAGATTCTCTGTGCTAAGCCTGCATCATACTTTAAGTTCAAAGAGAACTTCTGATTATGATACCCGGCGAAGCCTTTGAATGGATCTTCGTACTTCGCATCACCAGCGCCTAAGATGACTAACTGAATGTCTCTCTTCATCATTTCTTCAAAACGATTGATAATCAGATCCATTCCTTTTTGCCAAGTTAAACGAGAAACAATACCAATTAATGGCACATCAGGACGAACTGGTAAACCAACTTCCTTCTGTAATGCTTCCTTGTTCTTAGCTTTCATTTCTTTAACGTTTGACGCATCAAAGTTGAATGCAAGCTGTGGATCTGTAGCTGGATTGATAGCCTCTGTATCGATTCCGTTCAAAATACCATAAAGGTCATAACGTCTCATATTAAGAACGCTTTGTAACCCTTCACCATAAGCATCTGTTAAGATTTCCTTAGCATATGTAGGTGAAACAGTCGTAATTGCATCACTGTAAACAATAGCTGCTTTCATCATATTGAGCAGACCATCCTGGCGAAGATTTCCATTGTAATATAAATAGTTATCTAAGCCAAACAGATCCTGTACAAGATAGCTGTCAGCTTTGCCCTGGTAAGCAATATTATGAATTGTGAAAGTAACTTTGACATTACCATAGAAATCATAATAAGCATAGCGTTCTTTATATAATGGTGCAATCATGGCAGCCTGCCAATCATGCAATGATAAGATATCTGGAATGATATCTAAGCGAGATAAACTTTCTAAGACTGCAAAGTCATAAAAGGCAAATCTTTCATAATCATCATCATAGCCATAAAGACCAGGTCTTCTGAAATACTGTTCGTTATCGACGAAGAAGTAAGTGACTCCGTCCCAAACAGCTTTATAGATACCGCAGTAGCAGCGTCTCCATCCGACCCACAAATAGAAATTTGTTACATATTCTAATTGATCCACATGCTTTAAATCCTGGTACTTAGGCAAGATGACATAACATTCATGTCCTTTAGCAGCCAATGCCTTAGGTAAAGAACCTAAAACATCAGCAAGCCCACCAGACTTAATGAAAGGCTGTGCCTCTCCAGCAGCGAATACAATTCTCATTAAACTTTGTCTCCTTCTTTAACATAGAGAGGTGCTTCAGGAGTACCCTTTAATTCTTTGAACTTCTGAACTAAAGCGTCCTTATCGATTACTGCATTTTCAATGACAGCTCCTGGTTTAACTTCAGCACCAGTAAAGATAATAGAATTCTTAACAACTGCACCTTTACCAATCTTTACGTCACGGCCGATGACACAGTCATCAACTGTACCATCAATAATAGCACCGTTGGCAACGAAAGAATTAGTAACTACAGCATCTTTTAAATACTTAGTTGGTGGTGTGTCGTTTGTATTTGTATAGATAGGCCAATTCGTCTTAAATACCTGAGTAGATACTTCAAGATGTAAGAAGTCTAAGCTTACTCTGAAATATGATTCGAATGAATCGATGATGTCTGCAAAGCCCTTGAACTGGTATGCATGGATCTTCTTTTCATCTAATGCATATTTTAAGATATCTTTTAAGTTGAAGAATGCAGAAACATTCTGTGCTTCCTTAATTGTCTTTAATAATGCATCTGTGTTGAAGACATAAGTTTCAAGAGAGATGTCTCTGTTTTTAGCATTGCCCTTGTTAGGTTCAATACCAGTGACGACACCGTCTTTAACTTTCAAGTAGTCAGCACCGATGAATTTCTTATCTGCATCTTTGATCTTCTTGTAAACCATCGTGATCTGTGCGCCAGATTTCTGATGAGCAGCTACAACTTCGCTATAATCCATTGTTGTAATGATATGTGCAGGTGCAATTACAACATAATCAGGTTTAGCTTTTTCAAGGAATGCAATATTTTCAATGATATTGTTAATATCATGGTTGTACATATTGTTGTTGGCATATTTTTCATCATAAAGTAATGAAATACCACCACGCTTAGAGTTAAAGTTCCAAGCGTTACCATTAGACATATGTTTTAATAATGATCTTGGTTTTTCTTTGATTAAGATCCCAACATTATCAATTCCGGAATTAGAGAAGTTTGACAATGCAAAGTCAATAACCCCATAACGACCCAGGAAGCTTACAGATGCAACAGGTCTTCTTTCAGTTAATCCTTTTAAATCTACATCTGAGTGTAAATTAATAAGTCCTACTACTTTTGCCATTTTGTAATCCTCCCTAATCTCTTGTGTTGTTGCTTAATAAAGCAACTTCCTTAGCTTCTTTATTAACGACTTCGCCTGCTTTGACAGTGTAGCCTTCGTCAACAATTGCTTTGTAGACCTGAGCGCCTTCTTCGACAAGAACACCAGGCATTAAAACAGAATCAACGATCTTAGCACCTTCGCCAACACTTACGTTATTGAATAAAACAGAACCAGACACATCACCGTTAACAGTACATCCCTGAGTAACGAGAGAATTTTTGACACTTGCTTTAGGACCGATTACCTGTGGCTTAGCTAAAGTATCTTCTGAGTAGATCTTCCAGTCTTTCTTAATGTTGTATAAGTCAAGATCAGAATCTGACAATAAGTCCATGTTAGCCTGCCATAATGAATCAACAGTTCCTACGTCTTTCCAGTAGCCCTTGAATTCATAAGCATATAACTTCTTACCATCTGCTAACATAGCTGGAATGATATCCATACCAAAGTCATGATGAGAATCTTTCTTCTTTTCATCAGCCTTTAAGTATTTTCTTAACTGTTTATAAGTGAAGATATAAATACCCATTGAAGCTAAAGTTGATTTTGGATGTTCTGGTTTTTCTTCGAACTCATAGATTGATAAATCATCATTTGTGTTCATGATACCAAAACGGCTTGCTTCTTCCATAGAAACATTCAATACGGCAACAGTTAAATCAGCGCCTTTTTCCTTATGAGCGTTTAACATATCTGCATAGTCCATCTTATAGATATGGTCACCAGATAAGATCAGCACATATTCTGGATCCTGAGCATCCAAGAATTCAATGTTCTGAGCGATGGCATCAGCTGTCCCTGCATACCAAGTTGCACCAACTTCGTCTCTTTCACGTGCAGGTAAAACTGTTGCGGCTGATGAATTACCATCAAGCCCCCACTTAGTACCAGAACCAACATAAGATCCTAATTCTACTGATTCATACTGTGTTAATACCCCAACAGTATCAATGCCAGAGTTAGCACAGTTACTTAGTGGGAAGTCAATAATGCGATATCTGCCGCCAAAATGAACGGCAGGCTTAGCAACCTTTGCTGTTAAGGCTTTAAGTCTAGATCCACGGCCTCCAGCAAGAATCATTGCTACTAATTCTTTTCCCATGTTAAATCTCCTCCTGTTAATAATGTAATCGCTTACTTCATACAACTATTATATCACAACACAACCTTTTTTAAACAATTATTATTTTTTATTATCGTTTTATTAACAGAACATTGTGAATATATCGTATGTGCTTACATTCTACACCATTATTTTCATATTTTGAATATTATATGACCAAATTATTAAAAAAGGTATTTTTGAAATATATATGATTTTTCTTGACTTTTGAATTATTGAAGTTCCATTGCACATTTTGTCTCAAAAATAAAAGACCTGCAAATGCAAGTCTTAATGTTCACCGGTGATCATCGCTCTGACCTGGGAAATAAAGTGTAAAGATCCCGTCACAACGACCATCTGATATTGTAAAACAGCAGCTTTAATAGTAGCCTGATAATCCGGGTTATATTGAATGCCATCTGTTGCCAAAGATTCCATATCGATGGCACGATCATCTTTAAATGATGTTAAGATCAGTGGATATCCTGCGGCTTTTAACAAGCCAATGCAGTCCTTCGCCTGGTCTGGCTTAATGCTTGAGAAAATGACACAGAATTTCATATCCTTATAGAACTTCAGCGTCTGGATCAATTCCTTAACAGCAGGAACATTATGAGCGCCATCGATAATAATACGATGTCCATAATAATCCAATGTCTCAAAACGTCCTTTCCAGACAGCTTCTTCAACGGCCTTGACCGTTCTTTCACGATCAAACTTGATCAGTTTAGAGGCAATTGTCAAAGCAAGACGCGCATTCGTCACCTGATAGTAGCCCTGATCCTTAAGTGTGAACGTCATATCTTTATAAATAAACCAGAATGGGAAGCCGATATTTTCATACTCTGGCACCACGATCATGCGAGCGTCACGAGCATCACATTGTTCCTGAAAACGCGCTAAGATCGTTCCAGAAATTTCTGATGTAATAAAGAGCTGATGAGGCTGAATGATACCCATCTTCTCATTAATGATATCATAAAGTGTTGGACCGATCTGTTCGGCATGGTCCATGCCAACATTGGTGATTGCTGAAATTTCAGCATCGATCACATTCGTCTTATCATGAGCGCCGCCAATACCACATTCAATAATACGATAATCAAGATCATGATCATCAAAATAAGCCAACATGATCATCACATCAATTTCAAACATCGACATATGATCATTTTCAATCGTATTGTAAAACTTATTGATATACATCAGTAGATCTTCATCTGAAATAGGAATGCCATCGATACAAATACGATCATTATGCTTAATAATATAAGGTGATGTAAAAGTCCCGACCGAATAACCATTGGCATTTAAAATCGCTCTTAAATAATTGACCGTCGATCCTTTTCCATTCGTTCCGGCAATATGGATCATATGTTTCTGTTTTATATTGATGCCAAGATTTCTTAGCGTCGTACGAAACTCGTCAACTGTTCGCTTACTTCGTTTTGATTCAATATAAGCAATTGCATCTTCAATATTTTCAAACATTAATCTATCCTCCAGTCAATCGGTGTCATGCCATTATTTACTAAAAATTCATTACATCTAGAAAATGGACGAGAGCCGAAAAAGCCACGATGAGCACTTAATGGTGAAGGATGTGCACTTTGAATGACCAAATGACGAGGATTGATCATCGGTGCTTTACGGCGTGCCTGAGCACCCCATAAGATGAAGACAAGAGGCTTTTCACGTTCATTCATAAT
Source organism: uncultured Erysipelotrichaceae bacterium (assembly GCA_900317015.1). GTDB lineage: Bacteria > Bacillota_I > Bacilli_A > Erysipelotrichales > Coprobacillaceae > Intestinibaculum. The sequence continues at coordinate 5,489 of ONFH01000155.1, forward strand.
CTCAATGATGTGATCCGTAAAGATTTCCCAGCCATGCCCTTTATGTGAATTTGCCATACCATCACGGACCGTCAGGACCGTATTGAGCAGTAAGACGCCTTGTCTTGCCCATGGTGTTAAATCACCACTATGAGGCTGTGGAATGCCCACATCCATCATAGCTTCCTTATAAATATTCACAAGTGAAGGTGGAATACGAATCCCTTTGTTCACACTAAAAGCAAGACCATTGGCCTGATGGATCTCATGATAAGGATCCTGACCTAAGATCACCACTTTAATATCCTCATAATCACAGAAGTTAAATGCATGATAGATCTGTTTATGAGGAGGATAGATCGTATGCGTTGCATATTCCTGTTCTACAAAAGCATGTAATTCCTGATAATAAGGCTGCTTTGCCTCTTCCTGAATAATTGTCTTAAATGTCCTCATCGTAGATAAACTTGCGGATGACCTCCGCCACTACTCCTTCATTATTATTTGCTCTAGTCGTATACTTCGTCACTTTTTTCACGTCTTCGACCGCATTTCCAGCAGATACGCTTAAGCCTGCTGCCTCTAACATCGCTAGATCATTATAATTATCGCCTATTGCAATCGTTTCTTCAATAGGGATTGAAAGTTTCTCGGCTAATTTTTTAAGAGCTGCGCCCTTATCAACGCCTAATGTATTAAATTCCATATAACGATTTGAAGAATAGCTGACGGCTACACAGCCATCCGTGATCGGCTTTAATTCTTCTTCAAAACTCATCATATAAGGAACGTTCGTATCTTCAAAAAGAATCTTGGCAATTCTTTTCTCCTTCATAAAATCCACATCATCGCTTTCACATAACGTGTAGACCATATTCTGATCATGAAGACGATTCTTTTCATCTTCATTCAAATTCCAGATATATAATTCATCATCACCATAAAGATGAATACAAATTTTCTTCTTCATCCCGAATTCAAATAATTCCTTCATTTTATCAAAATCCAGGCCATGCCATTCCATCACTTTAGAATCTTTATTTTCACTCAAGCAAGCGCCATTGTAAGAAATGACATATTCGTGTGGTTCATCGATCAGGCCCATCTGTGTTAATTCAGGAAGGATCTGCTTATAGCCTCTTCCCGTTGCAGCCACGATGCGAACATCTTTTTCTTTGCGGGCTTTTTTGATCCATTTCGCATTTTCTTCGCCAACTAAATGGGCATCATTTAATAAAGTTTCATCAAGGTCAGTTGCAATTAATCGATAGTTCATAGTGAAATCCTCCTGTTTTCTTTTTCGTTTGATCTTTTTGCACCTACATCATAACAGGAGTCTTAACAAAAAGATATAAAGGAACTTACTTTTGAACATAAAGTAACAAATTGAAGTTTCCAACGAAACCTATAACGAACTTTAAGTTACTGATTGAGTACAAATTTCTCAATAACTTCGGCCACTGCTCCTTCCCCAAAATCCTTCTGGCAGACATAGTCAGCTTCCTTTTTGATTTCTGGTGCACTTGAAGCCACACAAGCGCCAAGTCCCGCCTCCTTGATCATGGAAACATCATTATAGTTGTCACCGATGGCAATCGTATCCTTGATATCAACGCCTAAATAATTAGCCAGCCAGGAAATACCAGAACCCTTACTGATTCCCAATTTATTACATTCCATATAACGACCGGAAGAGAAAGATAGAGTCACATCATCCTTGACTGATGGTTCCACTTCACCTCTTAGTTTTAACAAGTAATCCATATCACGTTTGACTAAAAGCATCTTGGCAATCTCACCAGGAACCTTACTTAGGTCATCCCCTTCCTGCATCACTGCAAAAGGAGCCTTCTGCATCTTCTTACGTTCCACTTCATAGGAATCAGGATTAAAGATATAACACTTATCAAGCGTAAAGACGATCATACATAAGCCACGCTGATTTCCTGCATCAAACAAAATCTCAGCACTCTTACGATCCAGTCCCTGAAAATGAAGGATCTTATGATCCTTGCATTCCATGATCAGACCGCCATTAAAGCAGACCATATACTCGTTTTCTTTCTCATAAGTATGGACTTCCTTTAAAATATTATCCACCATATTATAAGAACGTCCCGTTGCGACAACGAACTTAACACCTTTTTCCTGCATTTTATAGATGGCTTCACGATTCACTTCAGGAACATCATTGCCCACTAACAATGTTTCATCAAGATCAGAAAAAACCAGTTTGTACATTTTATTCACCTTCTCCGTATAAATAATTCATATATAATGGCATACGCTTGCGCCACTCTTTTTCATTATGCGTCGTATCTTCAAAGAAATGGAAGCTATGAGGCAGTCCCTTCTCATTTAGCAGTTGATCGATTGCAAAATTCGTTTCAATATAAGCACGATCTTCATCGGCATTGCCAACACCCTCATGATCACCACAGTCAAAATACAGCCCTTCACCATGCGTTGGCGCATGTTCGATCAAATCGATAAATTCATCCATGTAGAGGAAAAAAGCTGTCGAAAGAGCCGCACATTTTTTGAAGACCCATGGATATTTAAAATAAGCATAGGCCGTAATAATACCACCCATCGAAGAACCAATCATCGATGTTTGATCAGGCAACGTACGAAAGCGACGATCGACAAGCGGCTTAAGATCCTCGATGATCCAGCGAATATAATCGTCGCCCTGACCGCCTAAGACACGACTAGGATCATGGGTGTAAGGATCATTGATCTCATGACGCAATGGCCAAGGCCCATATTCATCCATGCGGCCAAAGTCATCGAAGATACAGTCGATCGCCACCATGATCACTTTCAGATGATGATCATGGACATAATCAGAAAAGCCCCATGAGACGCCCATATAGCTTTTCTCATCAAAAAAAGCATTCTGTCCATCATGAATATAAAGGGTCGGATATCGTTCAGCACTCTGAAAATAATCATCAGGCAAACAGATCGTCACCCTTTTTTCTCGCTGATATTTATGAAATGGCATAGTAAATCTAATGTACATAAAGCACCTCCTAGGAAAAGAAAAAAATAAGCAAGGTCATTGCTTATTTTTCTGTTACTCATTCTCATCGGGAAGAACGACAGCTTTTTCACTGCCTTTTGTGAAAATGTAATGATCACGGGCATACTTGACCACATAATCATCATCATCCAAATTCTTCACTTCTTTTTCTAAAGAATCGCGTTCTTTTTTTAGTGACTTCGCCTGCTTCTGTAAAGCCGCGTATGTAGCCTCCTGTTGTTTAACATGTTGATAATTCTTCACCACGTTGGTAATAAGGAAAATAGATAACAGTACACAAAATAAAGCAAACAAGATATAACCAGTATTTTTTCTTTTGCTTCTGACAGCCACGATCTTCACTCCTTTTCCACATTATAGCATCTTTTCATTCAATTACAATTTTAGAATGATTCTTCAATTTTCTCTTCCTTCACGATCTCATAAAGTTCTGAAGCCTCATCCTTTAAAACATGAGGTTTCAATTCCTTCACTCTTACAGTGAGGATCGAACGACCAAATGTGATTTCGATCTCATCGCCGACTTTCAGTTTATAAGAAGGCTTCACAACCTTGCCATTGACCTTGACACGCTGTGCTTCGGCAATCTCCTTAGATAGCGTGCGACGCTTAATGATTCGTGAAACTTTTAAAAATTTATCTAATCGCATATATAAACTCCTTACTTTAACAGCTCATTCGTAAAAGCGAACAGAATATCCTGCTGCTTAAAGAAATCATAATCTTTCTGCTTCAAGATCGTCCAGGCTCCCACATCGATATGATGCTCTTTATAATAGATCAGATCCTTTTCCTTCAAATATTTAAAGTTTGCATGGATCCCATCAAGATGAAAGGTCACTGGCTCTTCCTTGCGCTTTTTATAATCACGATTTAAGATCACCGCACAATAATTCTGTGGCAGATAACGTTTGATCTCGACCATGCGTTCAAGCGAAACACTAGAAAAGAAGATTTGATCCTCCACTCCATGATCCTTGACCATCATTGCCACATCATGGGCCATCCCTTCACTGATGATATCCTTGATCTCAATATTCAAGATCATATTTGTTGTCTTGATCAGACTCAGCAGCTCATCTAGTCGAGGGATCTTCACATCCTCTTTGAAGCCATTATTAAAATTATACTGCAGTAATTCCTGATAAGTCAGATCACGCACTTTTCCTTTTCCATTGGAAGTTCGATTGATCTTATCATCATGGATCAAAACAAGAACGCCGTCTTTTGTTTTCTGCACATCCGTTTCGATTCCATCAAAGCCAGCTTCGATCGCTTTCTTAAAAGCGAGCATTGTATTTTCAGGATAATGGGCACTATAGCCTCTATGTGCTAAATCATACATAATCTTTCTCCTGTATTCAAAAGAGGTGGTGACCCACCTCTTCATTAAGCATTAATTGCATCAGTTAATGCTGGAACGACCTGTTTCTTACGTGAGATAACGCCAGGAAGATTTGCCTCCTGATCAACTAACTTCACGTTGAAGGCCTGTTCTACATATTGTGGCTTGCCGCCAGCGACGAAGACTTCACTGTTGGCATTGATGACATCTGTTAATAACAGAACATCAAAGTCGTAATGATTCTCTTCGCAGACCTGTTCCATATAGTTCAACATATCTGTCTTATATGGGGCAAAGCCTTCGATGTCCATTGTGTTGACCTGGGCAACACCGATCTTGAAGTCGCCAATATTGAATGACTTGTAATCCTGATTGAAGATCTCTTCAACAGATTTACCAACAAGAGATGTTCCGGCCTTGAACATATCCATACCGAACTTCACTGGATCAACACCAGCAATTTCAGCTAAGCGATAAGCTGTTTCCTTATCCTTCTTCGTACATGTTGGTGACTTGAAAATTAAGGTATCACTTAAGATAGCTCCTAACATTAAGCCAGCCATTTCAGGTGGGATCTCAACTCCCTGTTCATCATACATTTCTGTTACGATCGTACATGTACAGCCTAAAGGTTCAGCACGATAGTAAACAGGACCAACGGTCTGGAAGTCGGCAATTCTATGATGGTCGATGACCTGTAAGATCTCAGCTTCTTCAATACCATCAACAGCCTGACCTCTTTCATTATGGTCGACCTGAATGATCTTCTTTCTTTCACCTTTGATTAAAGCGAAACGAGAAACTGTCCCGACAACATCACCATTCATATCGACGACTGGATAAGAACGGAATCTTGTATTAGACATAACTTCTTTCAAATATTCAACTGTATCATCAGTATTGAATGTTGTAATACCGCCCTTCTGCATTGCATATTCAACAGGTAAAGCCTGAATGATCTGCTGCGAAGTCACGAATGTATTAAATGGTGTCGCAATGACGGATACATTTCTTTCCTTACAATATTCAAGATCGGCAGGATCGATTTCAAATGCTCCTGTCAAGATCAGAAGACCAACACCAATATCAGCTAAATAACGAATGGCATGTTGACGATCACCGCCAAGAATGGCAACGTCATTAGGCTTGATGTAACCTTCAGATCCTTTTGTCGTCATAGAGACGATATGAATTGCGCCGTTGACCTTACGCAAATCTTTTGATAAATATAAGACCTTTGCTTCAAGGGTATCAACGACATTTTCAATAGGTGTCTGAGCTTTCTTTAAAGATAAAGAATCCCAGTTGCCCATATAACCTTCAAGAATGTTTGTACTTGAAAGTAAGCCTAACAGCTTACCATGATCATCTAAGACTGGTGCTGATTTTAAGCCCTGCGCATTCATTAAAGACCAAGCTGTCTTTAATGTTAATTCTTTTGAGAAGACTGTGACCTTATCATAATCTAAGTCTTCTACTTTCTGTTTCACTGATTTCAATAACTGAGGCACTTTCTGATGGAAAGTTTTTAGAATATACTCAGTTTCACGATTGACTGTTCCTAGGCGTACAGGCACGGCATGATACTTGCCTGTTTTGTTTAGCAAATATGAGTAGCTGATTGCAGAACATACGGAATCACTATCAGGATTCTTATGTCCGCTGACAAATACGATATCGCTCATAAATTCCTTTTCATCCTTCCTTACATCTTCTTAAGATAACGATATATCGTAGGTTCCGAAACGTCAAGCTTTTCCGCTACTAATGCGATAGCTCCTTTGACTTTGAACGTTCCCTTTTCCTGTAAATATTTAACGACCTTGATCTTCTCATCAACTTTCAGACGTTCTACTAAAACATATGAAGGAATACCAAGTTTTGCTAAACATTCCTTGATATACTGATCAACCATTTCATCAAGCGGAGACTGCAAGATGGCAATAGGATTATCCTTCTTGAATTCGACTTTCTGCGTATCTTTAATACCTAAGATCCTATTTAAAGTAGAAGTGATGTATTCCAAGTCAGAAATATTGACATTGATACACAACATCCCAACTGGATATTCCTTCCCTTCCTCTTTAATAAAACAAGTCGCACTCTTCAACAGCTTGCCATCAGCGCCGGCTGTTTTATAGTTAAGAACATAATCATTTTTCAAATACTGCTTTGTTTCCAAATAATGAATGGATAAATTGGAAAGCTTTGCCCCAACACTTCGTCCTGAGATCTGACCATTGGCGATGGCCACAACTTCCTGATCAGGGCTTGTGAGATCATGTAAAGCGATCTCAACATTTTCACCTAATGCTTCACCTAAAAAAGGTACAATTTTTCCATAAGGCTCTAGTAATTTATACATTTTCTAACCTCCATGAACTAATCTTATCATGATAAAAAATAAAAGCAAATGAAACGACAAACTTTAAAAAATGTTTCATTTCTGATTTAACCGTTTTCACCTTTTTATAATATCTAAGAATTATGAAGATTTTATGAATTAAAAGTAAAAAAGAGGATCAATAACAATGACCCTCTTCATTAGAAATTATTGTTTAGATAATTTTTCATCAATTGCATGAGCGGCTTTCTTACCGGCACCCATAGCTAAGATAACGGTAGCAGCACCAGTGACTGCGTCACCACCAGCGTAAACATTTTCACGACTTGTTTCATTCGTTTCTTCGTTAACGATGATACCGCCCCACTTCTGAGTGTCAAGACCAGGAGTTGTCTGACGGATCAATGGGTTAGGTGACTGACCGATGGCAACGATGAATGTACCACATTCGATATCAAATGTATGACCTTCAACAGGGATTGGTCTTCTACGACCTGAAGCATCAGGTTCGCCTAATTCCATTTCCTGACAAGTGATAGATTTAACCCATCCTTCTTCAGTTCCGTTAACGGCAATAGGATTCGTTAAGAATTTGAAGATGATGCCTTCTTCTTTTGCATGATGGATCTCTTCTTTACGTGCAGGAGCTTCCTGTTCACTACGTCTATAAACGATGTAAACATTCTTAGCACCTAAACGTTTAGCTGTACGCGCAGCATCCATAGCAACGTTACCAGCACCAACGACACAAACAGTTTCAGAAACCTTAACTGGTGTTGGACGATCTGGGAACATATAGCCCTTCATTAAGTTTGTACGAGTTAAGAATTCGTTAGCAGAATAAACACCATTTAAGTTTTCACCCGGGATATTCTGAAAACGAGGAAGACCAGCACCAGAGCCAACGAAGACTGCATTGTAGCCAGCTTCTTCTAATTCATCAACAGTGATCGTACGACCAACGACAACGTCAGTTTCAAAATCAACGCCAAGGTCAGCAACTGTATCGATTTCAGACTGAACTAATTTCTTAGGTAAACGGAATTCTGGGATTCCATAAGATAAGACACCGCCAGTTTTATGTAAAGCTTCGAAAACATGAACATCATAGCCACGTTTTGCTAATTCACCGGCACAAGTAATACCAGATGGGCCTGATCCAACAACGGCAACCTTCTTGCCATTCTTCTTGATTTCAGGTTTTGTCTGTTTACCATTTTCTCTATGCCAATCGGCAACGAATCTTTCTAATCGACCGATACCAACTGGTTCAGAGCCTTTCTTACGACCACGGATACACTGACCTTCACACTGGTTTTCCTGTGGGCAGACACGACCACAGATGGCAGGTAAAGCATTTTCTTCCGTGATGACTTCATAAGCTCTTTCAAAGTCACCTTTGGCAACTTCCTGAATAAAACGAGGAATTGGGACATTCACTGGACAACCCTTTACGCAGAAAGGATTCTTACAGTTTAAACATCTTGTTGCTTCTTCCATAGCCATTTCTTTTGTATAGCCTAAAGCAACTTCCTTAAAGTTTTTATTTCTTACATTTGGATCCTGTTCAGGCATTTTTACCTTTTCAGGAGACATATTTGGCTTTCTTCTTGCTTCTGCCATGATTATTCTCCCCCTCTCATGAGATCACAGATACGATCTGCATGTTCATCGACATATTTTTCTTCATCCTTGAAGAATCTCTGACGAGCCATTAATTCATCGAAATCAACTTCAGCACCGTCAAAGTCTGGTCCATCAACACAGGCAAACTTGATCTTGCCGCCAACAGTGACACGGCAGCATCCACACATACCTGTACCGTCGACCATAATTGGGTTTAAAGAAACAGAAGTAAAGATGCCAGCAGGTTTTGTAACCTTAACGACGTTCTTCATCATGATGACTGGACCAATAGCGATACAACAATCGAACTTTTCGCCCTGATCTAATAAGTTCTGTAAGACTGTCGTACCGAAACCTTTTGTTCCGACTTCGCCATTATCTGTTGCGATATAAACATGATCACAGAATTTTTCGAACTTTTCAGCCCAAATAATATTTTCTTTAGCACGACCACCAATGATGACATCACAGTGTACACCATGAGCTGCTAATTCTTTTAACTGAGGATATACTGGTGCAGAGCCAATGCCGCCGCAGACACCAACGACATGTTTCCATTCAAAATTCAACTTTGTAGGTTCACCAAGAGGCCCAACAAAATCAGTGAAGCTGTCTCCAACTTCTAATTTAGCCATCTGTTTTGTAGAGAAACCAACGGCCTGGACAACTAATGTGATCGTTCCTTTTTCACGATCATAGTCACCAATTGTTAGAGGGATTCTTTCTCCATCCTCTCCCACACGTGCAATGATGAACTGCCCTGGCTGAGCTTTTTTAGCTACTAATGGAGCATGGACATCAACTTCAAATGATGCACTATTCAATACAACTTTTCTTGTTATTTCGTACATAGACATTTACACTCCTTTACTTGAATATTCTATCACAAGCTTTCGAGAGTTACAATTCTAAAAGGTTAGCGTTTTCATCATCATGATGAATTCTCCCGGACTATTTCACATAAACATTCCATTTCAAAATATAAAGTATATAAAAAAATGACAGGCTCCCATACCTGTCAATACCAGATCATTTATGTTATGTTTCTCAATTCAATCCGGTGATTTTATTATACGAAAGAAAGGTCTCAAAGACGTCACGCATCGACATATTTGATGATTTTATCTCTTTTATGTTTCCTCATGCGTGCCATTGATAGGTCTTCAAATCAACACAGCCGTTCTTTTTCAAGGTCACACCTTCATTTTTAAGCAGCTCTGCCTGTTCATCAAAGTTTGGCGCCAAACGTCCACTCGCATTCACCACACGATGACAAGGCGCTTTTTCATAAAGTTCAGACATACTTAAAGCTTTACCAACAAGTCTCGCATTCTTAGGTCGACCAATCAGCCTAGCAATCTGACCATACGTTGCCACCTGCCCTTTAGGGATCTCTTTGACCGCTTCTAAGACCTGAAAAACAAACGCATCATCCATGATTTCTACCTTCTCTTACATTTCTAGATTTTATCAGAAGAGCCTTATTTTTACCTTAAATTCTCCTTATTTTTAAATAGAGGCATTGCATCTTCATGACCTACAAGATAAAATGAAGACACTTAGGAGGACAACTATGAGCAGAAAAATTGTATTCTTTGACGTCGATGGCACGATCTCTAGCGAAGAGACGTTCGCCATTCCTGAAAGCACGATCAAAGCCATGAAAAGAGCACAGGCCAACGGCCATATCATGTACATCAATACCGGTCGTCCCGCTTCTAGCATCGAAGATCAGATCAAAGCCTTACCAATCGATGGCTTCGTCATGGGCTGTGGGACCCACGTCACTTATCACGGCAAGACGATCCTTCATCATACGATTGATGGAGCGCTCGCCGATAAAATCATTCAAGTCTCTTTAAAAACGAATGTTGAAAATGTTCTCGAAGGAGCCAACGGCACATATTACCCAGAACATTTACGTAATCCAATGAATATCCATTTTAGAGATCGTTATAAATCACAAGGCTTCCCAGTCTTTGACTACGATGAGAACTCACATGTCTCATTTGATAAAATGGCCTTATGGTATTTCCCAGACAGTGACATTGAAACATGGAAAGAGACATTTAAAGATGATCTCGATTATATTCAAAGAGATGTTGATTTCATTGAAAATGTGCCAAAGGGATATTCCAAAGCAACTGGCATCAAAGCCATCATTGATTACTTAGGAATCCCCTTAGAAGATACGATCTCCATTGGCGATTCTACAAATGATCTCCCAATGCTTGAATATACAAAAGAATCCGTTGCCATGGGCAATGCCAATCCAGCGATCTTTGATTCTGTCAGCTATATCACCACGGACATCAATGATAATGGCATCTGGAATGCCCTCGATCACTTCGGATTACTTTAGGAGGCATCAAATGAAAGCAAAACAGAAAGTACGCTTATCCACTTATTACGATTATGCCGATAATCAGTATGACATGATCGAATGTTACTACGATGACTGGTTCTGTTATGTCATCGACTACAATCATATCGGTGGTCCTTATGATCTTGAAGAGATCTATAAGAACATTGGTTATGACGTCCCTCACCATATGATTCCCGCTGGGCCTGGTTATGGTGAAAACAACTGGATTGTCGACTATGCTTATTATGTCGACTTCCATCCTGTGAAGAACAATTAAACATAGTGTAAAAAGGCATACAATCGTATGCCCTTTACTTTATAAATGACGTCCTACCCATTCAAAGAAGGCTTCGTTTTCCGTAAATAAGTCGGTATATTGATCCCATAAATCATAGAATGTATATTCGTCATCTTCATCATCAAATGACATGAAATCATCGTGATCCGCTAAATCGAAATCATCATCCTCTTCGTCATAATCATCTTCATCATAGTCATCGTCGTCATAGTCATATTCATCATCCATGAAATCCTCTGAGTTATAGTCATCATAGGCTTCATAAAACTCATCAATATCACTTAAATAAGGCGCAACTTCGACAAATTCTGGATAGGTCATAAATTTTTTAAGAAGACTTTCAGCCTTGTCAAGTGCTCCTGTCTTATAAAAAACAAGCCCCATTAACAAATCTGTTTCTAAATCATGTCTACCATACTTTTTATAAATTTTTGAAGCATTGTCGTCGTCTTCAATCCAGGCATCAAGTTCAAGAATCTTTGGAATCAGATCATCCACAAAACTTTCATGCTCATACTCAAGCATCACCATTAACACATCTCTAGCACGGCGATTCATACGGGCTGTCTTCAAATCATCATAGTGAATTTCTAAAGAAGCTAACAGATCAGAAACCATTGAAGGGTCTGCTTCATTTCCATCCATTTTTTCAAACATTTTTCTAAGCATCTCCTGTTGCTTGATAATACGTTCTTCAACAGGAAGATCGGCCAAACCCATCATCTGCACATGTGTTAAATCCTGATGGTTTTCCTGGTATCGCTGCATAAAATCCTGCAAACCCGCCATGTTTCCACGACTCATCAGATCAACAAGCTCTGCTACTTCATCAAAGATTACATCATCTTCGTCTCTTTTACGACTCATAATTTCCCCTCCTATTTGTTTTCATTCATAATATATTGGGCAATCCACATAAAATAACCACGATGTGCTTCAAAGAACTCACCATGTTCCTCCCAGGCATCATAGAAATCACCTAGTGGTGACTCGTCATTGCAGTCAAAATAAGCATCCAGATGATCATCGAGTGTTTCTTCACATAGTTCACGGGCGAGTTCTACAACCATTGGATCGTGAAGCATTGGTTCAAGCACCTGTTTAGCCTGGGTAAATTCCATATTCTTAAAATGCACTAAACTCATCGCTAATAAATGATTCAAATCATCCTTCTTACCATGTGCCTCAAAAACCGCTTGTGCATGTTTGGTATCAGAAAGCTGGGCATCAATATATAAAACATCAGCCGTAATATTATTCAAATCATCAGGGTCTAACTCTAAAATAAGCATGCCTGCTTCACGGGCAGGTTTTAATATTTTTAAAGCCATTAAATCATACTCATATGTTTCTAATGCGCTCACAAGCGCATCCTGCTGAGAGGCTTTTGTACTTGCACTCATCACCTGATTGTAGGCATACTGATTTAAAATCTGGCCCATCTTGATCACCGCATTAACCGGATCCTCTTCGCTTTGATCAATCTCAATAATTGCTTTATCAATTTCAGTCATTACTTTTTCCTCTTACTTTCTATTTATAAAAGAACTATTCATGTCTAACAATATTGTACTAAAGACAAAACACGCCGTCCATGATCTTAGCTCGATTTAAGAAATGATTTATTTCATGTACAAAGAAAGGTGAGCATATACCCACCTTCCCTAAAGATGCACATTTTATCGGTCCGTTGAACGGCGATGATAATGACGTCCCTTATCTTCATACATTTTTTGATCGATCTCACGGATAAAGGCATTCACATCAACGACCGGTGCCTGAAGTGTCGTATAACCGATGGCAAAAGACACCGTATTCTGTTCTGATACTTCTTTCAGCTTTTTCACATAGTCAATAGCTTCAGAATCATCCTTGATTTCTTTACAAACAAGGAATTCATCACCGCCCATTCTAAAGACATGATGATGATCAAAAAGACTGATCATTGAATTGGCAGCACGGACGATCAAAGCGTCGCCTTCTTTATGGCCCATCGTATCATTCACACGTTTTAAGCCATTGATATCCGCAAAGATGGCAAGAATATGCGTACCATCAGGAATATTCACGATGGCTTCCTCAAAGCCTCGACGATTCAATACGCCGGTCAGCTGATCCTCATTGCTTAATCTCTGCATCTCTCGCATATTATCACGGTTTCTTAGCAGCAAGGTAATGAACCATGTCAAGATTGAAAGCAGCTCCTTGGCCGTCTTCAATGATGACGGTGAAGGATTCACGACTTCCGTAAAGCCATAGCTCTTCTCAGAATTTTTCAGATAACCTGAGATCAAACGTTTCAAACCTTTCATTCTCACCTGAATATTAGGATGATCTAAAAGATATTTTCCAACATTTGGAATCAGTATAACTTCATTCTTTTCAAACTGCTGATAAAGATGTTCGAGACTCCCTCTTGGAAGATCCTGTAATGTCTCTTTCAAAGAAACATTTGGATCAGATTCCCATTCATAGGTACAGCTGATCGTATTATCCTCATTTTCTTCAAAGATGAAGAATCCTTCCGCCTCTAAACTCTTGCCAATATGGCCAATGATCTTTTGAATGCCTTTTTCTGGATCCGTTTCCTCAATGGCTAAACGAATCGCATCATTGGCATTGACTTCATTGTAGAGCATACGTTTATTTTCTTCATCATACTGTAGATATTCCCCAATGTTAATATTCAAGGAAAAGCGATAATTTTTACCATTCCAGGGAATAAACGTACTATGTTGAATATAATCAGTTCCTGATCTTAAATTACGAGAAACACTTGAAACGAACTGATCTTGTGAAAGTTGTGGGTTACTGCAAAGCTCACAAGGCGAATCACGATCATACAGCAGCTTATAACATTTCTGACCTTGATAACGATAGTTGATTGGTAAATGAAGATCCGACAAATACATCTTGTTCATATAAGCTACATCATAGGTCTCTGGATCAATCACTGCCACACGTTCACTCATGTCCTCAAACTGATCTAAGTTGAAGACAATACGGTCACCCATATAAACAGCTTCCCCAAGACGATCCTCTCTCGCATCTTTCATACGCTCCATTAACAGTGTTAATAACTGATCAACGCCACACACTTCTAAACCATGAACCATGGCATAATCAAGATACAATGTCATCATGCAGCCATCGATCTCACTGATCTCATGGATTTGTTTAGCAGCTTCCATCAAGCGTTCTCTAAGCATCGACTGATCATGTTGCTTAGTCAAAAAGAGGAATTTACATTCTCCAATACGAGCATAGAACGTGTCACGATCAAAGACTGATTCAAGAATATCTACGATCTTCTTTAACAGCTTGGACTTGATCTCAGAGCCATAGTCTTTCGCATAAGATCCAAAGTCTGAGACTTCCATCATCATGGCACTATAATCAAGACCTTCACTGCGGCAGTACCAGTCACCCTTTTCTAAGGCCTCGAGAATGCCTCGATACGTCTGCATGCCAGTTTCTTCATCATACATATGCACGCTGCTCTTATGTGCCTGCAAGCGACTGCCATTATCCTGATCCGTGATAATGCTAATCAGACCTACAGCCTTCCCATTAGAAAAATAAGGAAGCTTTGTCTCTACAAGCTGATGAGGACGATGATTCGCATTCACATCACTGACCACACCATATGCCGGCAGACCACTTTGAATCACCTGCAATTCAAATTCGCTTGCTTTCTTTTCATTGAGACGCCAGCCGATCTCTTCGTCAGTCTTTCCTGCGATTTTTGCAAAAGAGCTTAGGTTATGCATTTTTAAGAACTCCAAATTGGCACCACGATATTTCAGCTCCTGATCTTTCCAGTAAATAGGATCACGCAAGCCGGCAATCAGATCATCAAACATATCCGCTTTCATTTCACGTTCTTGATCATAGAGATCAGAATCATCGATATGATAGAATGCATTGTAAAGATGAAGTGTTTCTTCTCGATCCTCTAAGCGATGTAAGAAGTCTTCGATGACAAAGAAGGTCACGGCATCTTTTTTCTCATTTAAAACAGTGATACAGGCCTTCCATTGATAAGTGCCATCCTCATCATGGGAACGAACATAGTTGATCAGTTCTCCTTTGCTTGACTTCTTCATTTTCTCTAAAATAGAGTCTTTTTGCATAAATTGTAGGAAGCGATGACGGTCATCTTTATAGATCACAGTCTGAGCAATATTCGTCAGAGCATTTTTCACATTCTGTCTTTCCACACATTTCTCAATTAAAGAATTGGAACTTTTGATGACATAACACTCATCTTTTTCATAGTTAAACTGATAAACACCATCAAAGACATGGCGAGAATCATCTAAAAAATCCTTAACGAGATCATTATGATCTTCGGCCGTATCTTTACGTTTCGCAATGACATAAAGATGTGCCACAAAAATCTCATTGCCCTGTGGTCCAGCAATCTTTTTGACCTGTAAAAGAAGATAAACATCATTGACCGAAAACGTATTTTCTGAAACTTCTTCTCGTTTTCCAGCATCCATAAAGAATCGAACGATATCCCGATTATACTTATCTCTGATGCGCATATTATCTTCCTGGCTTCTGATACCCGCTTTTTTCAGAGCATCCAAATAAGCATCGTTCATCGCCAAGGCGTGAATATCACCTTCGTAAAGTCTTAAAATAGCCGTTGATTTCCCAACAAGAGAAATGAGTCCAGCGCGATCAAAAAGCTGAGCTTCTAATGGTGTTTCAAGTAAAAGCTGTCGTCCTTGACAAGAGGCAAGAAAAGCATCTGACTGCATTGGCTGACCATAAAGATACCCTTGCATCTTCTCACAGCCGATCTTTACCAGTAAGTCCTTCTGAGCCTTTGTCTCCACGCCCTTTGCCAGCGTATGAATGCCAAGAGACTTTGCTAGAGAGATCAGTGATTCAAGGATCTTTTGCATTTCCTCATCAAATTCAGTCATAAAGCTCAAATCAAGTTTGATCTCATCAAAGGCATACTTTCTTAACACTTCCAATGAGGCATAACCTTTGCCAAAATCATCCATGGCCACGTGATAGCTTTTTTGTGAGAGTTTTTCAATGACCGTCGTCAGCTGAACATTTTCACTATTCAAACCTCGCTCATTAATTTCAACACGAAGATAGTTTCTTGGAATATGATAATGGTCCACACATGAATCAAGAAAATCGATCACATCACAAAGACCAAAATCAGTCTGTGAAAAGTTAAAAGAAACCGGCACGACCTTTTGATGGTTATCAAGACGTTCCTTCAAAATCTGCGCCGTCAATTCGACAATATAAGTATCCAGTTTGGTGATCAAAGCATTTTCTTCCAAAACGGGAATAAAATTACGTGGCATGATCATGCCATAACGCTCATCCTGCCAGCGGGCTAAAGCTTCCACTTCACAGACTCTCCCGTTTAAGCTGCGGACGACCGGCTGGAAATAAACATCAATCTGATGATTCTTCAAGGCTTCTTCAAAATGTGTCAGAATATAACGTTTAAGTTCTTCCTGCTTAGCAATCTCTAAGTTATAAACAGCCCACATCTTTTCACTATTATGTTCAATAGAGATGCAGGCGATGCGTGCTTCATCAAAACCACGTTTTACCTGTTCTTCAGAGACCTCATGTTCATAAGGGCGGATGCCGACCTTCAAGACAATATCACTCTCACCGATTGCATTATTCACTCGGTGACAAATTTTCTCGATCCTCTTGATCAGATCATGACGATCTGCTAAAGCCATAAAATTATCAGCTGAATGGTGAGCAATGATGGCTTCCGGCAATTCCTCGATAATGACATAAGCAACTTCATTCAACAGACGATCACCCTGATCTGAACCATAGATCTCATTATAACGATGGAAATTCGTCAAGTTAAAATAGAGTGGAACATTCCTTTCAAATTGTCCTGCCTGCTTTGCATCTCTTGCCTTTTGTAAAGCCGCTTTTAAAAATTCCGACAAAGTCATCAACTCAGAAACTTTTGAATAGGTCATCTGATCATTACGATCCGATGAATTGATGATGTTTAAAACCCAGTAATTCTTATAAGCTTCACGATTACGATTGATCACACATTCAAGACGACGAGCATGTCCCAAAGCTGTTAACGTCATAAATGATAGAAAAATGACTGAGCTTTCACTATGATGGCGGGTAAAAAAGAGACGACGAATGCTCGCTTCCCCTTCATCATGATAAAGGCCACTAAAGTGATCGTGAGTTATGCGATGGAAATCTTCCTCATTTTTTTTGAGTTCCGGTATACAAGAAAAATAAAATGTATAATTTGATTTTTTAGCTCACGGCCGAAAAAAGTTATTCACAATTATTA
>ONFH01000212.1 GCA_900317015.1 uncultured Erysipelotrichaceae bacterium
CCCTTATTTGACTCTTGTATCAATGAAAATAATGACGATTTAACTTGTATAGATCGTTTTATAGGTTGTTTTTGACCATGGGCCATAGAGCTTATAGTTTCCTTTTAACATATGGTAGGAACGAATCTTTACTCGAATCTGCATAACTGAAGTTCCAACTTCAAAGGACTTGCTTGGCTTCTTCGATGATTGACTATAGCTATACCAGCCATCTGGATCCTTTTCACCGATGCGGATCTGATAGCCCGAAGCACGTGGCATCTTATTCCAGTTCATACTGACGGCGACCGCATCCCCTTCACCCGGTGCTGTATAAGTACTGATGCTCTTTAGTTTTGGTGCTGCTGGTACACGATAAAACGTTCCGGCATAACCTGACCCCATTCCTGTTTTCGCGTCTTTTCCAGACACCTTCATACAGTTATTATTGATCCATTTGAGTTTATACTTCAAATCATCAGCACGATACGTTTTCGAAGAGATTTTTGTTAACGTATCATATCTAAACTCGTAGGAATAATCTCCTACTTTTGGATGAGGAGTAAACGCTAATTGCCCCTGATACTTAAACACATCAATATAGCTATCATTGCGACTGATATAGTATGTTCCTGTCGGCTTAAATTTTGCCGCATAAGTTGGTGAAACTGTTGATACGATCATGACACTAAACAATAAAGCAGATATCAATTTCTTCATGAGATCTCCGCCTTAAAAATCCTTTTTTAAATGGACAAGAGCCGAATTTTTAAAGTTATGTTTCTTTCACTTCTATCATAGGATTCCCATCTACCACATGCAATGGATTTCAACAACTCGTTCAATTTCCATGTAAAGCGAAAAAAGAGGCCAGATTCCTAAGAATCGGACCTCAAGTTTTTATAAGATTGGATTATTGGATCTTTTCAAAATCAGCGGCACCATGTTTACATAATGGGCAGATAAAATCATCAGGTAAGACTTCACCTTCATAGATGTAACCACAGACTGTACATACCCAGCCTTTCTTACCTTCTGTTTCAGGTTTAGGTTTGACGTTCTTCTGATAGTATGTATAAGTCATTGTGTCATGATTTGATAAGACACGTGCTTCATCGATCGTACAGATGTACATATGATGTGTACCAAGATCAACCGTCTGTTCAACCTTTAATGACATAACCGCATTGATGTACTGAGGTAAAATGACAAGACCATTATCTGTTCTTGTGACATTCAAACCTTCAAATTTATTAGCCGTACGTCCTGACTGGAAACCAAAACGCTGGAAGACACTAAATGGTGCATCGACAGATAAGCAGTTGACATTTAACTTTCCTGTTGTATTGATGATATGGTCTGTGTAGTTGGCTTTGTTTACGCAGACTGCTAAGCGGTTTGGATTTTCAGCAACCTGTGAAACTGTATTGACGATACAGCCATTATCCTTTGTGCCATCATTCGTCGTAACGACATAAAGGCCATAGCCTAACTTGAATAAAGCTGTCATATCATTCTTATTAGGTGCATCATCAGATGAACCCATATATTCACTTGTTAATTCATCGGCTAAGGCTTTTAACTGCTCTCTTGATTCATCATTTAAAGCAGATTTGATCGTAACCGTATTTTCGGTATACGTTAACTTCTTACATCCTTCAAGCATCTTCTTCATAACTTTTGTTGCCTGAGGAGCCCATGTCCCATTCTGGATGAAGGCAATTTCACGGTTCTGGAAGTTACGTTCTGTTAAACCGTTGATAAATTCTTTCATATAAGGGAAGATGTCGGCATTATAAGTTGTGGTTGCTAAAACGATCTTACCGTAACTGAATGCTTCACCGATCGCTTCAGCCATATCACAGCGAGCTAAGTCAAAGACTTTGACATTAGGTGTCTTGCGTTCTTTTAACATTTTAACAAGTTCTTCGACAGCCTTCTTAGTATGACCATAGACACTTGTATAAGCAACCATGATACCATCTGTGCTAACGGCGTAGCTAGACCACTTATCATAAAGGTCAATGTAATAGCCTAAGTTGTCTTCTAAGATTGGACCATGTAAAGCACAGATCTTAGAAATGTCTAAGTTAGCAGCTTTCTTTAATAAAGCCTGTGCCTGAACGCCATATTTACCAACAATGCCGATATAGTAACGTTTGGCTTCTGGCTCCCAAGGTTCATCGACATCTAAGGCCCCGAACTTACCAAAGGCATCGGCCGAGAATAAGACCTTGTCTTTGGCATCATAAGTGACCATAACTTCTGGCCAGTGAACCATTGGGGCAAAGACGAATGTTAATTCATGTGCACCAAGTTTTAAAGTATCGCCATTCTTGACAACGACACGCTGACTTTCAGGGGCAAAGTCTTTGCCAAAGAACTGTTCCATCATCACAAATGTTTTCGCATTGCCGACAACCTTTGTATCGGGATAAACTTTTAAGAAGTTGGCAATATTTGCGGAATGGTCTGGTTCCATATGCTGCACAATTAAATAATCAGGTTTACGATCTTTAACGACTTCGGCAACCTGATCAAGCCATTCATGGGTAAAGTGCTGATCAACTGTATCCATAACGGCGATCTGATCATCAACGATGACATAAGAATTGTATGCCATACCGTTAGGGACAACGTAATGACCTTCAAACAAATCGACTTGGTGGTCATTCACACCTACATAATAAATCGAATCTGTAACATTTTTCATAAAACGGATCTCCTTTTATCTTTTCACTTAATGTTATGATAGTCTATTCACAAGACTTTTTCTACCAAAATTCATTGTATTTTTAGAATAAAAAAGAACTCTTTACGAAAAGTAAGAGTTCTAAAGGATCCATTTCTGATCAGAGAGTGTATAGAGAGGCACAAAAGGAATTAACAATGGTGTTGTTCTTACATATTCTTCATAGCCCTCCTGACCAGTATAGCGCAGATCCATTGCTTTCTCATGACGCTTTGCGGCCACTAAAACGACATATAAGGCAAAGACAAGACCGATGATGCACATCAGCCATTGGCCAATGCCAGAAACACCGCCGATACCGGAAATAAAGATTCCGGCATAAAATAAGAATTCACCACAATAACGTGGGGCACGGGTATATTTATAAATACCTTCTTTGATATAGTCATCGGCGTCGATCTTACGGTGGGCATGTCTTGTGATGACCGCAACGATCTCAACACCAGCGCCACCGATCATAAAGATCAGACCAATAATGGTAAAGACGTTAAACTCGCCACCATTATAAACACGATAGAAAACTGGTAAGATCATAAAGACATACATGAGTGAAGCGACAAGCCAAATGACGATTTGTGGTCCAACCGGAAGCTTTTCTTCTTCCTTTGGCTTCATCTTCATTTCTCGATAAATACTATAGGCCGTTAAAAGCAGGCCATAGAGACAAATAATAAAGCAAAGCAAAAATGTTGGAAATGTCATCAATCCAGCATATAGACAGGCAATCGTCAAGCCAGCGCCAGCGGTTGCTAAAGAACGACCAATCGATAAGAAATAACGATAGCGATAGAAACCAATGGCACACATTGCCAGTGAGACAATGATCAATGATAATAGATTAAATGGAAATACAGCCATAGTAACCTCCTCTTGAACATTATAGCCTAGTTTTTTCTTAATGTTTAGATATTAATTTTATGGTAAGATGAATGCGGAGGATTGCGTATGGAAACAAATTATGGAAATTATCTACCAAAAAAGCTTATGGATATTAGTTTTGGTGTCTGTGTCTTTTTCTTATTGATGCAGTATGCCAATGAATTTAGTTTAAAAAGTAATGTCATTCGTATCATTACGGTCGTTCTCTTTACAATTTCAATGATCTTTACGATCTATCTTCATCTTGTCAATAACAAGTTTAGACATGATAAGGGACGTCTCTTAAAGAAGCTCCACAAAACCATGATCAAAACCCTGAACTTTAGTGGTAAAGGCAAAGCCTTAGATGTTGGCTGTAAACGTGGAGAATTGACCATCGCTTTAGCTAAAAATTATAAACATGCCGAGATCACTGGTCTTGAACATGATACAAAGATCGACTGTGACATCAATGCAAAAGTCGAAAAGGTCAAGAAAAGAACAAACTTCGTCGAGGGCAATGTTGGTGCTTTAGGTTTTAAGGATCAAACATTTGAAGCAGTCACTTCATGCTTAGCTTTCTCACGGGCAAAAGTTTATGACAAAGGCGTTCAGGAAGCCTTAAGAGTTTTAAAAAAGAATGGCACGTTCTGTTTTGTCGATGACTTTGATAATCCAAAACATTACAATATCCAAGCTTTGATCCAGTCACTAAAAGATGCTGGTTATAAACAGGTCCTTTATCGTGATCATTTAGAAAATGAACCTTATGTTTCAAAGATGGTCAAAGTCCCTGGGATTTATAAAAATATTGGTATGCTTTATGGAAGAAAATAGAGGCACAGATCTGTGCCTCA
>ONFH01000066.1 GCA_900317015.1 uncultured Erysipelotrichaceae bacterium
CAGGATGTTGACGAAAAGAAGCTGGCCACTGATCTTGATATCATTAATGAATTAAATGAACATGCAGCCGTTGTGACAACACCTTGGGATGAGATCTCAGGCGATGCCATCTTAAAGGCTGCCGAAAATAAAGAATCATTAGAAAAAGCTTTAATGCAGGCCGAAGCGGAACATGAAGCTGAACAAGGTGAAGGTCATCATCACCATCACCACCATCATCATGATCACGATCATGAAGAACACGAACATGATCATGAACATCATCACCATCATCACCATGATCACCATGATCACGACCATGATCATTCAGGTGCTGCCATTGAAGATGAAGACTCTAAGGCATACTTTGATGAAGAAGATCTTCATGATGCAGATGAAGTCTTCAACTCAATCGGTATTGAAACAGCTCATGCTTTCACTAGAGATGAATTAGAAGATAAATTAAAGACTTTAGCAACTGATGAATCATTAGGTCATATCTTGAGATCTAAAGGTATCGTCAGAGGTGAAAATGATCATTGGTTCGAATTTGACTTCGTCGCTGGTGATTATGAGATCCGTGATACGACACCTGATGTTGGTGGTCGTTTATGTGTCATCGGTTCTGATATCGATGCCCACAAGATCTATGAATTAATGAAAGGATAATCTTATGGATTTAGAAACAAGAATCTACCTCTTCACAGGTTTTCTTGAAAGCGGCAAGACAACTTTCATCGCCGATACAGTATGTAATACAAACTTCTGTGATGGCGAAGAAAGTGTCATCGTCATGTGTGAAGAAGGTGAAGTAGAATACAGCACGTCTCAGCTTGAAGATCATAACACTCATGTTGTTTTAGTTGATGAATTTGAAGAATTAAACATGGACTTCTGGAATAAGTTAAGAGAAGACTATCATCCAACACAGGTCTTAGTTGAATACAACGGCATGTGGAATACAGATGACTTCATTAACTTACCTAAGCCAGCTGGCTGGGAATGTGTGCAGATCTTAACAACGATCGATGCGACAAAGTTCAAATACTTTGTAAACAATACAAATATGCGTTCCCTTCTTTATCAGCACTGCTACCGCAGTGATGTCATCATCATTAACAGAATGGAAGAAGGCGCTAAGAAATCACCATTTAGAAATAACATCCGTGCCATGAACCCTCAGTGCCAGATCATCTATGAATTAAAAGATGGTACTGTCGACAATAATATGAATGAAGAATTACCTTATGACTACAAGCCTCATGACTTAGTTGTCGAAGATCATGATTTCGGTGTCTTCTGTTATGACATGATGGAGCATCCAGAACGTTATGACAAGAAGCATATCCGTATCAAAGGGAAATTCATTGGCAAAGACTCCGTTCAGAAAGATGGCTTTATCTTAGGTCGTTATGCCATGGTCTGCTGCGAACAGGATACATCACTCATTGGTTTGATCTGTATTTCTAAGGAATATAGAGAAAAACTCATTCCTGATGAATGGATCATCGTCGAAGGTGATACACATCTTGTTTATGATGAAGAATATGGTCAAAACATCTGTGTCCTTGATGTGACAAAACTTGAAGGCACAAAACCTCTTGACTACGAATACGTTACATTTGATTAGAAGCAAGCAGGATCTCCTGCTTGTTTTTCTTTATAAGCTCAAAAACAGGCCTGTTTCAAGGCCTGCCGTTTGCTTTATACCGATTAATACACTTCCCCGTTGGAAGCAATGACTTGTTTATAATAATCAAAGGATTTCTTTTTATATCGCTGATATGTCCCATGACCTTCATCATCAAGATCGACATAGATCATGCCATAACGTTTACTCATTTCCCCTGTTGAAGCAGAGATCAGATCAATGCATCCCCATGCGAGATAACCCATGAGATCTACACCATCTTCTTCAACGGCTTCTTTCATTGTTTTGATATGTTCATGAAGATAGGCAATACGGTAATCATCTTCAACGGTTCCGTTCACAAGTTCATCCTTGGCGCCAAGACCATTTTCCACAATGAAGAGTGGCTTCTGATAACGATCATATAAACTATTCAATGTAATACGTAATCCTAATGGATCGATCTGCCAGCCCCATTGAGAAGCTTTTAAATAAGGATTACGTAATGTCGCAAAGACATTCCCATCCGTCTTCTGTGTGATCGTTTTATTGGTACTTGTTAAACGTGAAGAATAATAGCTCAGAGAAATATAATCAACGGTATTCTCTTTTAAGAGATCATGATCTTCTTCATGAATATCTAAATGGATTCCTTTTCTTTCAAACATCTTTAAAGCATAGCTCGGATAATATCCACGTGACTGCACATCAATAAAGAAATAGCCTTCACGGTCTGCCTGGATACTCGCCCAGACATCTTTAGGATCTGGGGTATAAGGATACGTATTCCCAGCGGCTAACATGCACCCAATTTTATTTTCTGGATCAATTTCATGAGCCATTTTCGTCGCTAAAGCGGAAGCGACAAGTTCATGATGAGCAGCCTGATAAAGGACTTCTTCGCCCTCTCCCTCTTCTAAGATAATACCAGCTGCGGTAAATGGTAAATGTAAGATCATATTGATCTCATTGAAAGTAATCCAGTACTTTACGATGCCTTTGTATCTTGTAAATAAGACTTTACAAAGCTTTAGATAACAGTCGATCATTTGACGAGACTTCCATGAGCCAAAGGCTTTTGTTAAAGCGACTGGGGCATCGAAATGACAAATCGTCACAACTGGTTCAATATCATATTTCTTAAGTTCATGAAAAACATCATCATAGAATTTCAACCCGTCTTCATTGGGTTCTTCTTCTAACCCGGTAGGAAAGATTCTCGTCCAGGCAATTGAGAGACGAAAAGCTTTAAAGCCCATTTCTGCAAATAGTTTAATATCCTCTTTATAATGATGATAGAAATCAATGCCATGCTTAGCTGGATAATTGTGCTGATCATCAAAAGCAAGATGATGCAAAACGCCTTTACAGATTGGAAAACGATCCTTGCCCGTTGGCTGAAGATCCACGTTCGCTAAACCACGATGAAGATCATAAGCGCCTTCGATCTGGTTGGCAGCCGTTGCTCCACCCCATAAAAAGTTATCATTCATTTTCATATTCTTAGTCCTCTTCTTTATTTAACCCATTAGCAATCGTCTTTAAAAGAAACTCTACGAGCAGATCATTTAATGATGGTCGAATATTTGGTAGCTGGATCACGTTGCCTGGAAAGTCCACATCCTTAGCACATGTGATCAGCCATTTTCTTTGCGGATATCTATTTAATATACGAAGACTTCTTGGTTCATAAACAAATGAATACCCATTCACGCTAATGTAAATAATAATATCGTTGTCTTTTAGGTTTTTAAGTTTTTCTAACTTCTGATCACAGATGCGCACATCTTTCTTGACATAATCAAGGGTGCCCTGAAAGCGACGACAGATCGTCTCACTATCACCATGACCGATCATCATGATTGAATCTGCCTGTTCAATATCAGCTAAAAGACGTGTTAATTGTTCATAGTCGATCGAGACGATGGACTCTCTTAGACCAATGGTCAGATCATCCATCATCTTGATGGCATTATGTCTTAGACTTTCTTGATCAAACTGATAGAAAGGATACTTCTTTGCTAAGGAATCGACAGATTCCTGGACACTAAGTTTAAAGTCCTTAAAGTTTTCATAGCCTAAACGTTTCACAAACTTGCTAATCATGGCCTTTGAGACAAAACAGCCTCTAGCCATCTCATCAATAGACATTGTCGGTATTTCATCAATATGTTCCTTGATAAAGGAGGCAATCTGAAATGTCGTCTGATCAGTTTTTGGTGAATTGATAATGCTATTGATCGTATTGATTAACATAAGGTTCCTTTCTAAACAGCCAGTTTTAAGATGGCATCACTTGTATTTGCCATACCTGTATGTTCTTCAAGAACATCTTTATAATCAGCACTATTGGTGATCAAAACTGGTGTATCTGTACTTAAATTTGCTGATCTAATTATATCTAAATCTGCCTCTAATAGTAAATCACCTTTCATCACATGATCACCCTGTTTGACATGTGCTGTAAATGGTTTTCCTTCGAGATTGACAGTATCGATTCCACAGTGAATTAACATTTCAGTCCCTTTTGTACTTGTGAGACCAATGGCATGTTTCGTTGGGAATAATAAAGTCACAGTCCCATCAAATGGTGCATAGATCTTACCATCAGTTGGGGTAATATAGACGCCTTTACCCATAGCTTCACTTCTAAAAGCAGGATCACTGATTTCACTGATTGGATGAACTTCCCCATTCATTGGCGAAAGAATTTCTTCATCTTCAGCTTTTTCATCTTTATAAGTTAACATAGTTGCAATAAAACTGAAGCCCATGGAAATCACGATTGAGATGGCAACGTTGATTAATGTCATACCAGCATTGCCTTTTGGATTTAAGAAACTAGGAATCGCAAAGACACCCATACCAGCCATCTGATAAACGAGGCAATTTGTTAAACCTAAATACATACCACCTAAAGCAGAGCCAATACATGTGATGACAAACTGTTTCATATGTGGAAGAGTGACCCCATAAATCGCTGGTTCAGTCACACCAAAGATACCTGAGATCCATGCTGGTAAAGCAATATTCTTTAACTTCTGATCTTTAGTCTTTAGCCAGATGGCAAAGACTGTTGCCGTAGCCGCAAATGTTGTTGGGAACTGACCAGCAAAGATTGGTGTTGGATTGCCAGTTGCTAAAGTCATGATGGCCGTGACCGCAAAGATTGAATGCACACCAAAGATAACCATGATCTGCCACAAGCCGGCAATTAGGCCAAGCGCTAAAATTGGTGAAATCGCATAAATAGACATGATTCCATTTAATAATAAGTTAGAGACAAAGTTAGCAGCTGGACCAATGACCATAAAACCTAGTGGCGCACAAATTGCTAAAACGATCAGTGGAACTAAGAATGTCTTTACGACATCAGGAATAATTTTATTTAGGCGATGTGTCATCCATGCTGCAAGAGCTGTAATAATCACGATTGGTAATACAGTTGAAGTATAAGTAGCCTGGACTGTATATCCTAAAACAGTGACTTTTGCATTCTGTAATGATGGATATGTTAAAGCAGCCCCTAAAACGACACCAAGGATTGGATCAATCTTAAACTTCTTTGCACTTGTATACCCAATGACAACTGGCATTAATAAGAAGATCGCATCAGCTGCATCATAAAGTAATGTATATAATCCACTCTTTGTACTTAAAACACCAGCAAATGTTAAAATAGAAAGTAGTCCTTTTAACATACCAGAACCAGTCAGGACTGCTAACATTGGCATGAATAAAGCTGTCACCAAATCAAAGAAAGCTTCCTTAAATGGTTTCTTGACTTCTTCAACATTTTCATTTGTACTTAAACCAGCAACCTTTAAGACATCATCATAAACATCTGGTACATGGTTGCCGATTACGACCTGATATTGACCAGCTGATTTGATCAAGCTGACAATTCCGTCAACATTCTTAAAATAATCATCATCAGCCTTTGATTCATCCTTTAAGACAAATCTAAGACGTGTTACACAATGTGTCAGGCTAGAAATATTTTCTTTTCCGCCTACGTGCGCAACGATAGATTGCGCTAATTTTTCATATTTACCCATAAATTCATTTCCTCCTCGTTTGCAGGTATTACTATACATGCTCGAAGATGAAAACGCTTCAAAGTTTACAAAACGTGAACTTTTTGCATTTTGAAACCCAAAAAGCGAAGGAATCATCTTCTGATTTCTTCGCTTAACAGCTAGATATGTTTCTTTTTACGCTTATAAAACATAAATAGGATTGCTAAACCGGATAGAATGGTAAGAAGTATTAAGGAAAGACCTGTTCTCGCTTTTGTTGGAATAGCTACTTCGCGCTCATTCGTATAGATATAAAGTATGCTATAATCCTTAGGAATATCCCCTCCAGCATCCTCATCTCTACTCAGTGTGGTTTTCTTCATCTGATCTTGTGCATTAAGTTTCTCTTTATCAATTTTATCAAGATGATAACCAGCGTCTGAGTAGTCAGCTTCTGTTACAGTGTAGTGAGCATTAGTAGGAATATTACTTAATGTTAACATCTGATCATGACTGAGATAGACTTCCGCTTCACCCTTTGAGAACTGAACATCCATGTTTCCAACTTTTGTCGAACCATTCGTAAGGACTGCTGGGAATGTGCCA
>ONFH01000071.1 GCA_900317015.1 uncultured Erysipelotrichaceae bacterium
ACCTCAGCTGACTTCTAGTGGCAACCTTTTTCGTCCGACGTTCACCCATACTGTTTAAAAGATTCAGGAATTCATCGTCCACTAGATATCCCTAAAGAGCATTGGACGCAGGGGCTCCTCTCGGAACAGATGCTCCTCCGCTCGGGGTAAGATACACATCATAAATACTCCTCACTAGCTCTGAATTTACCTATGCTGGCATATACGTCATACCCTTTAGGGCTTTGGTTTGATTTGCAACCTTGCCCGCCATATAGGCCTTATATTCAGTTTCTGTTCGTAGCCACAAGAAGTTTGCTATTGGCTTCCTTCATCATCAGCATCACTGCCTTAGACTTGCCTTTTGCTATACTTGGCGGTAGATTCCCGTAGTCAGATCTTTTGAGATCTTTTAATCGACAAGATGTGTATCATGCCCGGCACACAAAACAAGATGATAAGGACTAACCTTATCATCTTTTTCATACTATAATAAAACTGACCTTATTAAATTATTTAATTTAATCATATTATTTATAGTCAGGAGAATAAGATGATCACCTATACATTTACGAATAAAGACACTTTAACAAATCAGCTCTATAACTTTATTAAAGAAGACATCGTCAAGGGGACCCTCAAGGAACATGACAAGCTGCCTTCAAAAAGAGCATTAGCCAAACATTTAAACATATCAACGATCACCGTTGAAAATGCCTACTTACAATTACTTTCTGAAGGTTATATCTACTCTAAGCCAAGAAGCGGTTATTATGTATCCCATGTCGACTTACATACGATCAAAAGAAAAAAGCCGATCCTGAAACCAGAAAAGAAGCAGACGTACTGGATGGACTTTTCTTCCAATAGCATTGATCCTGAACACTTCCCTTTTACGCCCTGGTCAAAGATTTCACGTCATGTCATCTCACAAGAACAGCCACAGCTTCTTGAAGCAATGGGACTTTCGGGAGTATGGGAATTACGCGTTGCCATTGCTCGTTATCTATTAGAATTCAAGGATATTGAAGTCTCTCCTGAACAAATCATTATCGGTGCTGGTTCTGAATATTTCTATGGTTTACTCATTCAATTCTTTGGTTTAGATGCGGTTTATGGACTAGAAATTCCTGGCTATGCCACAATCAAAGAAATCTATGAATCTTATCATGTCCATTATTCATCAATCCCTATTGATCAAGATGGTTTAAAAGTGGATGCTTTAAAAGAAACGCTTTGTGAGGTTATTCATGTCACCCCTTCCCATCACTTTCCTACGGGGATAACGATGCCCATTAGTCGACGCGCTAAACTATTAGATTGGGCAAGTGTTCATCCTAAGCGTTATATTATTGAAGATGACTATGATAGTGAATTTCGTATGATGGGAAAACCATTACCTTCCTTATTTTCAATTGATACGACTGATCATGTGATCTATATGAATACATTTACGAAATCATTAGCTTCAACCATTCGTATTGGTTATCTTGTCTTACCTGCTCATCTTGTCGAAGCTTTTCAAAAGAAGTTTCACTTCTATACCTGTCCCGTTTCTTCATTTGAGCAACATATTTTAGCGCACTTTATATCAGAAGGTTATTTTGAAAAACATATCAACCGTATGCGTACCTCTTATAAACGTAAAAGAGATGAGATCTTAACACGCTTTAATAATCATCCCATCGCTTCCTTAGGTCATATTTCTGAAGAGAACGCCGGTCTACATTTCTTGTTAACGATTGATGTCCCCATCAAAGTGAACGACTTTAAAGAGCGTCTCAAAAAAGAAGGTATTAAGATCAAATCCTTGAGTGACTATGGGGCTAAAGAAGCACCAATCTTTATTATCAACTATTCTTCAATTAATCTCGACTTATTAGAAAAAGCCTTTGATCAAATGGTTAAGATCATTAAGACATATTAAGAACCTTTAAACAACATTATATATTCATAAAAGACAACAAAGAACGCACGGAAACGCACGCGTGCGTTTATGAATTGCAAAAGAACACACGCGTGTCTTTCTAAATATAGACAAATATAAATAATATTGATAAATACATAGTATTTTTAATTTCATTAAAAACATGAAAACAAGATCATTCAAAATATTTACACTAAAAAGACAACAAAGAACACACGAAAACGCACGCGTGCGTTTATTAAGCAAAAAAGAACGCACGCGTGTCTTTATTTGTGGATAGTTTTTAATATTTGCGATAAAATGAAAGTGAGGTGAGAATTATGAGAAGCATTCCAGAACATGAATCACTAAAAGTAGAATTTAAAAGTGACTTAAAGAGATATCCCGATACAGAACTTGTTGAAGAAATTGTCGGAATGGCAAACACAAAGGGAGGAGAATTATATCTCGGCGTGGAAGATGACGGACGTATCACCGGTGTAAATAAAATACATAAAGACGAAATTGGTTTGATTGCTCTCGTCGCTAATAAAACCATGCCTTCTTTGCAGGTGCAAGCAGAAATCATTACTGAAGATGGTACTGATGTTTTAAAAATCAATATTCCTTTGAGTCATTCGATCATTGCAACTACAGATGGTAAGATTCTAAAAAGACGTCTTAAACTTGATGGAACGCCTGAAAATGTTCCTATGTACCCATACGAAATCACGACGAGATTAACTGAACTCAGTAGACTAGATTTTTCAGTCACACCTCTTTTAGAAGCGAGTTTAGATGATTTTGATCCAAACCAAAGAAATAAATTACGAGAACTCATCAAAACAAGAAAAGGGGATGAGGCCCTTTTAGACTTGACTGATGAAGAACTTGATCATGCGTTGCAGTTAATTAAAGATGTTCACGGTCATTCATATCCTACTGTATTAGGTATGCTTATGATTGGGAAAGAAAGTGAAATCCAGCACTATTTGCCAACAGCTACCGCGACATTTCAAGTCCTCGATGGAACTAATGTAAAAGTCAATGAAAGCTTTCATAAGCCGTTACTAGAAACATTTAAATTATTTGAAACATATCTAAAGCCATGGAATCCAGAAAGAGAAATGGAACAAGGTTTATTTAGACT
>ONFH01000017.1 GCA_900317015.1 uncultured Erysipelotrichaceae bacterium
ACACTTGACAAATTATTTAAAAGAAAAACGGCCATCAGGCCGTAATAAATTAGATATATAAATTCTTCGTAGCTGCTAAATTGGGGCTGTTGCATTAATCGCTAAGAAACGTCATGATGATTTAGAAGATGACGAATAAAAAATTCTAGGATATAATTACTATTGAAGGCTCCTAGGCTTAAGCCTAGGGGCTTTATTTATGCAAAGGATGTGGGACTATGGAGACTAATAAAAACGAAAAAAAGAAGAAAAAGAATAATAAGAAAAAATCTAAGAAATCGTTAAGAAGATGGCTATGGCCGATTGAAAAACTATTAGTTTTCATAGTTATATTGGGAGTTATTTTTACCTTTGAATTCAGTGCTCATTTAACTGAAGGAGGAGCGATGTATCCTTATTTACAGGATAGTACCTTAGTTCTTTATTATCGTCATGGTAAGGTAGTACGTAACCTTGTGGTGTCATATAAAGCCGGTGGTAAGATGAGAGCTGGAAGAATTATTGGGATCCCTGGAGATAAGGTATCAGTGGAAGCTGGTAAATGTTATATCAATGGAGTGGAACAGGAATCCTTTTATCGTATTAAAGGAACTGTCAAGGAACATACTATTGGCGCAAATCAGTATTTTATATTGAATGATTATCGTACAGATGCTCAGGATTCACGTACGTTTGGTGATATTAATGCAAGTGATATTGAGGGCACCTACTTCTGTTCATTCCATACGGGGGTGATTTAAATGAAAAGATTATTTTCTAAAAGAACACCTGAGGAAAAAGAAAAGTATACGCTTGATAAACGTGCTTATAGTATCTTTAATAACCTCATTGATTTCATTATCACTGCCGGTATTGTCATTGCCATTGGAATTGGAGCTTTTTCCATCTTTGTGGATGTGAAGAAAAACAACGATTTAAAGATTGGTTATACAAGCTATTCTATGGAGGATCTAGGAGCCGTTGCCTGGCTAAAGGTCGACAAGACGGAAATTAACTTTCCGATTATGCAGGGCTCTACCAATACGGAATATCTGAATAAGAATCCTTTAGGACAGATGGATTTAGCTGGTTCAATCTTCTTAGATAGTACCAATAATCCAAAGTTTACAGATCCATACAGTGTTGTTTATGGACATCACTTAGATAATGGATTAATGTTTGGAACATTAGATCCATATCTTAAAAAAAGTTATTTAAAGACCCATACCACAGGAACGATTGAAACTAATGGTGGCCCGACTTATAAGCTAAAGATCTTTAGTTGTTTCCATGTACAGTCTACAAATGAAATAATCTTTAATGCGTCTGCTCAGACGACGACTAAGAAAGTTCAGGCCTACATTGAAAAGAATGATCCTGATCATTTAACTTATGATGAGAGTTTACCAATCGTGGCTTTATCCACTTGTGTCAATGCTACAAGTGAAAACAGAGTGGTTGTCTTTGGAACATTACAGAATTAAGGCAAAGTTGAACTTTGTCTTTTCTTTTACGTTTTAGGGAATGTGTATGTTAATAGTAGGG
Organism: uncultured Erysipelotrichaceae bacterium; assembly: GCA_900317015.1. GTDB lineage: Bacteria > Bacillota_I > Bacilli_A > Erysipelotrichales > Coprobacillaceae > Intestinibaculum. Next base: position 1,525 of record ONFH01000017.1, read on the forward strand.
AAATGTTTTATGGTATACTAGAGTTGTAGATCATTTCCATAAAGTAGGAAGTCTACAAGGAGGTTATTAACATGGTTATTGGAATAATTGTGATCGTAGTGATTGTTATCATTATTCTATGGGCAATCAGTACGTATAATGCATTAATAAAATTACGTAATAAAGTTGAGGCGTCATGGGCACAGGTTGATGTTGTTTTAAAACGTCGTTTTGACTTGATTCCTAACTTAGTTGCGACAGTCAAGGGTTATGCGAAACATGAATCAGAAACATTAACAAGTGTGATTCAGGCAAGAAATGCTTATGCTAATGCTTCTACAATTGAAGACAAGATTGATTCATCAAACATGCTTTCTGATACTTTAAATCATTTGTTTGCGATCTCAGAAGCATATCCTGATTTAAAGGCAAATACGAACTTTTTAGATTTACATAATCAGCTTAAGGATACTGAAGATAAGATTCAGCATGCTCGTCAGTTCTATAATGATGATGTGAAAGCTTATAAGAATAAGTGTGAGATGTTCCCATCAAGCATTATCGCGAATATGAAACACTTTGAATCAAAGCCATTCTTTAAAACTGAGGAAGCATCACGTGAAGCTCCTAAAGTACAATTCTAAGCTTATGAAATATTTATTACATGTGCTGATCGTTCTTGTCCTATGTTGCCCAATACCGGTATCAGCTAAGTCTACATTGATTAATAACATGACCATTAAGGCTCATCTTAATTCAAGTGGGACGATGGATGTGTATGAAACATGGGACATGAATGTTTATGAAGGCACAGAAATTTATAAGACGTTTGCTTCTATGCATGATTCAAACTTACAGTTAATCTCTGTCAAAGAAGGAAACAAGACCTTTAAAAAGTTAAGTGGTTGGGATACGAGTGCATCTAAAAGTGACAAGACGTATAAGTGTGGTATCTATAAGGACGATGGCAATCAAGAGATCTGCTTTGGCATTGGAAGCTATGGTCATCATACTTATGTGATGCACTATAAGGTCACTCATCTAGTGAATCAATATAAAGAAATACAGGGCATTAACTATGCATTTATGGGTGATATGAGTCTCACTGTTAAGAAGGCAACGGTTCATTTATCAAGTGATCTTTCTTTTAATAGTAAGAAAGATAAGATCTATGCGTTTGGTTACGAGGGTGATTGTGTCTTTAAGAATGGTGCGATCGTTATGACAAGTAATGGTGATATTAATCGTATGCAGCTTTTAGCAAAACTCAGTGAATCATATAGTGATCCAAGTACTTATCATCAAAGTGAAACCTTTTCAAGTGTCAAACAAGATGCTATAAGTGATTCAAGCTATGAAGATGACTCAAATTATAAAGATGCCTCAAGTGAGTCATCAGGTAATAGTATACTTTCAGTCTTATTATCGTTATTCTTTATCATTGCTTTCTTGATCGTCCTCATCGCTTTAAAGGCGGTGCATCAGATGGGTGATATTGAAAGTCAGTTTGAAGATGGCACCAAGACAATTGATAAAGATAATGTACATCCATTTAGAGATATTCCAACAAAGAATCTCAATGTTTTCTACACTTTAGCAAGACGTATG
>ONFH01000090.1 GCA_900317015.1 uncultured Erysipelotrichaceae bacterium
TCCCAAAGAGCGCAGAAGAGCAACATGTTATCAAATACAATACAAATTACATTAAAGTATAACCTGACGACCAGTACCAATCGTCAGATGAACCTCAATCACTATACCAATAGCTATGAGGAGATCTATTCGTATGTCATGATGCTTTTTAAGAATCATTATAAGCATCAGCCGGTCAGACTCATTGGGGTGACCTTAAATAATGTCATGAGAAAAGATGCCATTAAAGTGCAAATGTCGATCTTTGATCAGGAAAGAAATGAAGAAAGTTCTCCCGAACTTCGTGTCGATGATATTATCAAAGGCTTAAATAAAAACAATCACTTGCATCTCATGAAAGCAAGTGATCTGCTTGATAAGAAGTCACAGTAAGCTGTGGCTTTTTCATTTCCGTTTGTATATTCATAGCAAATTCATAATGACATTGGTATAATAGTTGTGGTGATTTTATGAGATGTAAAGATGCCTTAAGAGAATTTGAGTCCTATCTGATGCTAGAAAAAGGACTCAGTGACAACACGGTCGAAAGCTATCTGAGTGATCTTGTCGAACTGTTTGACTATCTCAAGATCAAAAAAGTGGAAGACATCACAAGTGATGATATTGGCAATTACTTAGGCGCCGTTCATGATCGTTACAATGCCACGAGTTTAGCCCGTAAGATGACGACCTTTCGTCAGTTCTATAAGTTCTTGTTAAAAGGGCACTACGTCAAAGTGAATGTGATGGACGGCTTCGATCTGCCAAAGCTTCCCCATAAACTGCCTGAGATCGTCTCACTAGAGCAGGCCATCAAGGTCTTAGATCATTTAGATCTTAATGATGATCTTGGTATGCGTGATTACTGTATGATCTCATTACTTTTAAACTGTGGGTTAAGAGTGAGTGAAATGGTCAATTTGACAACGAACCAGCTCAATTTAAGAGAACGAACGATCGACGTGGTCGGCAAGGGCAATAAGGAGAGGATCGTGCCGTTTGATTATGAGACCCAGGACATGTTAAAAGACTATCTGACAGGGGCTCGCATCAACTTGAATGTCGAAGGCAGTCTGCTCGTCTTCTTGACAAAAAAGGGAAGGCCGGTCAGCCGTGAGAACTTTTATCGTATCTTAAAAAAGCGTGCCAAAGAAGCCGCCGCCAAAGGGCATTTCACACCTCATAAATTACGACATACGTTTGCGACGACGATGTTAGATCAGAATGCCGACTTACGTTCGATTCAGGAGCTTTTAGGTCATAGTGATCTGTCGACGACAACGATCTACACCCATGTCAATAATGCAAAAATCAAAAAGGATTATGAAAAATTTCATCCTGGTAATAGGAAAAGAGAGGATCATGAAAAATGAGTAAAGAACTATACAAGAGAATTTTTGTCATTGTCTGTGATTCGATGGGCATTGGCAATGCCGAAGATGCAGCAAAATTTGGTGATGAAGGGGCGAATACCTTAGGCCATATCTGTGAATTCAAGGGTGGCCTTGATGTCGAAAATATGGAAGGCTTAGGTCTAGGCAACTTAGGGAACTTCAAAGGCATTCATCCGATTCGTCATCAGCTAGGCACGACCGCTGCCTTAAGAGAAGTCTCTAATGGGAAAGATACGATGACTGGTCATTGGGAAATGATGGGTCTAAAAGTAGAAAAACCATTTAAGACATTTACAGAGACAGGTTTCCCAGAAGAATTCATTCATTTATTTGAAGAAAAGACAGGCCGTAAATGTGTCGGCAACTATGCCGAAAGCGGCACGGTCATCCTTGATCAATTAGGAGAACATCAGTTAGAAACAGGAGACTGGATCGTCTATACATCCGCTGACTCTGTCTTCCAGATTGCCGCCAATGAAGAAATCATTCCACTAGAAGAACTCTATCATGCCTGTGAAATTGCCCGTGAATTGTTAATGCGTGATGAATGGAAGGTCGGCCGTGTCATCGCTCGTCCATTCGTGGGTCGTAAGAAAGGCGAATTCAAACGTACACCTAACCGTCATGACTATGCGCTTGAACCATTTGGTCGTACAGTCTTAGATAGTTTAAAGGATGCTGGCTATGATGTCGTTGGCGTTGGGAAGATTCCTGATATCTTTGTCAATAAAGGCATTACAAAGGGCATCCATACCGTCTCTAATGAAGATGGCATGAATAAGACGATCGAATTAGCAAAAGAAAGCCAGCATGGTCTTGTTTTCGTCAACTTGGTTGATTTCGATGCCGTTTATGGTCATCGTAGAAATCCTGAAGGCTATGGTGATGCCATCGTTGCCTTTGATCATCAGTTAGAAGATTTAATGGCAGCCATCAATGAAGATGATCTGATCATGATCACTGCCGATCATGGGAATGATCCAACATGGACCGGGACGGACCATACAAGAGAACATGTCCCACTCCTCATGTATTCTAAAACTTTAAAGGATCCAAAGAACTTAGGTTTACTCGAAAGCTACGCTGTCATTGGCGCAACGATTGCGGATAACTTTGGTGTTGAAAATCCTGGTATTGGCTTCTCACTGTTAAAGGAGCTTGAAAGAAATTAATGGATCAGAAGCTTAGAAAAGTGATCTATATGTCATTAGCCGGAACACTTCTTGGCGTTCTGTTATTTGTCTTTGGCATTACGATCTCGCATAATACTTTACTTGTCGACTGTGTCTATTATATTCTTGGGGTGGCTTTGATGTTCATCAGCTTTTTATCGCTCAAAAACAATTATAAAACGTTTAAAAAGCCATTGCTGATCTATATCATGCTCATTGATCTCTTCTTTATCGTCTTAGCGACAATTTATATGATTATTAACCATTTCTAAAGCAAGTCGTAAATTGGCAGAGATTTCCCTGCGTAATTCTTAAAATCTCCTAGAAAAGAGGATTGGATTTTACACAAATGTGATGGAAAAAATAGAGCATTTTGGTAAAATGAAAGTGTAAAAAAGGAGTTGAGAATTTATGGATAATAAAAAATTACGTCGTTCAAGAACAGACCGTAAGATCAGCGGTGTCTGTGGCGGTCTGGCAGAATACTTTGGTGTTGACTCCACATTGGTGAGAATCATTATGGCCATCTTGGTCTGCACATGGGGCTCAGGTCTCTTGTTATATATCATCTTGTGGATCTGCATGCCAGAAGAATAAATAATGAAGGAGAAAGACAAAAATCTTTCTCCTTTTTCCTACTATTTTTGTGACTGAATCATCTGTTTGAAGCATTCATAGTCAATGGCATTTTGATCGGCATAGCATTGACTAAAGCGAACCATCGCTTTGGCAAATTTGTCACCTTTGCCAAGATAGCCACTGATCATATGACGATTGCCAGTTTTTGCATGAGCATGCGCCAACGTCCGAGCACATAAAGCGCCATAACCAACAAGTTCATCAGCCGTCACTTTGTCTAGATTGATCGAGCCTTTACAGTCCCATAACTGACGAACATAATAATCCATCAGCTGACCATGGAAATCAGGAATGCGGACCCATCCCGTTAAGATATCACCCGCGGTCTGAATGGCACGCTGTCCTTCAATGACACGACGACCATGTTCGAGATATTCTGATTTTCCAGCATAAGGTTCAAGCACACTTTGATTGGCTTCTTTGACCTGCAAGATCAAAGGATCATGCTTTCCATCGCCCTCTAGTACGATCATATAGCAGCGTGTCCCGACACTGCCGACGCCAACAACTTTTCGCCCAGCATCGACAATACTGTACTGATCTAAGAGACGACGGCGTTCCTTTGGCAGCGTTAAGCGATACTTTTTCAAAACGATGCTTAAGAATTCTGAGGCTTTGCCTTCATTGATCGCAATATTTTCACTATCGGCAAGATCTCTAAAAGGGACAATCAGTGGGGGATTAGAGATCATACGCACATGACCATCCACCGTCTCGGTCAGCTTATCTAAAGCTTTCATATTATTTTTCGTGATGGCTTTCTGCATCGTTTTATGGATCTGACTATGTGCAAAATCAAACTTGGTTTCATCATTGCCCATGTCCTTGATCATTTTTTCTAGATCCATATGATCATAGTACACATCTAAGGCGCCCATATCCGAATAATCTTTCATACTTTCACAATAAGCTTTGGCAGCTGTGAAAACGGTATTGGCACGATCCTGTTCACTAAAGCCTCGTTCACGGCCACAGATCTCAATACTCACGCAAAGACGTTTGACGTCCCATTCCCATGTGGCAGGCAACGTCTCATCAAAATCATTGATATCAAAGACGAGTCGTCGCTCTGGTGAGGCAAAAATGCCAAAGTTAGCAATATGGGCATCCCCACAGGCCTGTACTTTGATATTTGTAGACTTCATTTTTGCTAAATCATCAGCCATCGTAATGGCTGCACCTCTAAAGAAGGCAAAAGGGCTTTGTAGCATGCGTTCATGACGAATTGGAATCAGTTCTGGAACGCGTGTCTTTTCTTGATCTAAGATCAGCAATAGCGTCTGCTTGCGATCCTTCGTGATCGTAAAATCACCTTGTTCCTTACGACTGACAACTTTACGTAA
>ONFH01000161.1 GCA_900317015.1 uncultured Erysipelotrichaceae bacterium
TAGCTAAAATGACACAAAAAACGCCCTTGAAAAGGAAAAAAAGCAGGCATGAACATTCAGCGATTTCCGCTTAAGTTCATGCCATTGGCAGGACGACCTGCCTTTTCAAATTCTTTCTTTTAGATGTAATAAAATAGTTGACATCTAATAGAAGTTACGTTAAAGTATGGTTGTAAACAAAAGAATTACATTAAAGGAGACGCTTTATGAATCAATATATCAAAATGTTAGTTGAAGACATTCATTCAGTCATTGTGGCAACGGTGGATGAGAAAGGTCATCCTATGACAAGAGCCATCGACTTAATGTTAGAAGATGGGAATACATTTTATTTCTTAACTGCCAAAGGGAAAGCCTTTTACAAACAGTTAATCGAAAGACCTTTTATTGCCTGTACCGGCTTAACCGGCGGTCAGGGGACAATGAATAAGAAAGCCATCAGTATGAAAGGTGAAGTGACATGTATAGGAAAAGAAAAGCTCGATGAGATCTTTGCAAAGAATCCTTATATGGCTGAGATCTATCCAGAAAAAGCTTCACGAGGCGCTTTAGTGGTCTTTAAGATGGTCAAGGGTGAAGGTGAGTTCTTTGATTTAAGTACGAAACCAATGACTCGTGCATCTTTTACGATTGGAATGAACGTTTCTCATCAAGATCCTTATACGATTAATGAGAACTGTGTCGGATGTGCCAAGTGTGTGGCCGTTTGTCCACAAAAATGTATTTCAACTGATCAGGTTCCATTTGTGATCAATGCAAGTCATTGCTTACATTGTGGCAACTGTTATGAAGTGTGTGACCATCATGCGGTCACAAGAAGATAAAAGAGGTGATCAAGATGTTTAATAGAACAAGATTTGATGTCAGTGATGGCATCCCAGGAACTTATGAAGAACGCGTGGCTTTATTAAAAAAGAAGATCAATGAAGCCGATGCCATTTTAGTAGGGGCAGGAGCAGGTCTTTCGACAAGTGCCGGCTTCATCTATAATGGGGAACGTTTTGATGATTATTTTGGTGATTTTAAGAAGACTTATGGCATTACGGATATGTATTCTGGTGGTTTCTATCCATTCCCTGATGATGAGACCTTCTGGGGCTGGTGGTCAAGAGCGATTTATGTCAACCGTTATCTTGATGCCCCAAAGCCTGTCTATGAAGAATTATTAGATCTTTTAAAAGATAAAGATTACTTTGTCTTAACGACCAATGTCGATCATATGTTCCAGAAGGCGGGCATTGACAAGAATCGTCTATATTATATGCAGGGTGATTATGGTCTCTTCCAAAGCGTTGAACCAGAGATCAATAAGACGTATGATAATGAAGAGATCATTTATAAAATGTTAGAAAGTCAGGGGTTTGTCAAAAATAGTGAAGGGATCTATGTTCCAACAGGTCATGAATCTATGCGTATTTCGACTGATCTGATTCCTTATTGTCCTGATGATGGCAAGAAGATGACGACAAACCTGCGTATTGATGATTCCTTTGTCCAGGATGAAGGCTGGTATGCGGCTCAGAATCGTTATGCAAGCTTCTTAGACAAGCATCATAAAGACCATATCCTTTACTTAGAACTAGGGGTCGGCATGAATACACCAGTGATCATCAAGTATCCATTCTTAAAGGCGGTCTTAAAAAATAAGAAGGCCTTCTATGCCAACTTAAACTATAGTGAAGCGTTTACGATTCAAGGTATTGAAAAACGTTCATTATGTATTAATAATGATATTGGCGAGACTCTAACAAGTCTAAAAAACGCCTAAAAAGAAGAGGTGAAGATAATGACGACATTAGAAAAATTATCATTTTTGATTCATGAATTAGCACAAGATCATCCTGATTATGAGATTTCGATCCCCCAGGATGAAGACAAAGCCTTTCAGCTGTTTCGTGCCCTTTGTAATGTCCGTATGCCAGGGCCGGTTTCGGATGAATTTCTAGAAATTGAAGGCGACATCTTAGAGACGATGACAAAAGAAAAAGGCATTGTCGATGTTGAAGATTTGAAAACAAGTGCAAAATATTCTAATATATCTTTGTGGCAGGGAGATATCACCCGCTTAAAGTGTGATGCAATCGTCAATGCGGCCAACTCTCAGATGCTAGGATGTTTCCAGCCTCTTCATGGCTGTATTGATAATATCATCCATACGATGGCCGGCGTTGAATTACGTAACGCATGTGCTGATTTAATGGCCAAGCAAGGTCATGAAGAAGAAACCGGACAGGCTAAGATCACATCTGCTTACCATTTACCAAGTCAGTATGTGATCCATACCGTTGGTCCCATCGTTTCGCTATATGTGACAAGAAAAAATAAGCAGGATCTTGCTTCATGTTATAAAAACTGTTTAGATCTGGCTAGTGAGAAGGGCTGTCACTCGATTGCCTTCTGTTGTATCAGCACAGGTGTCTTCCATTTCCCACAGGACAAAGCTGCCAAGATTGCCGTTGAAACGGTCAATGAATGGCTTAAAGAACATAAAAGCGATATGCATGTCATCTTTAATGTCTTTAAAGATGAAGACTATGATATTTATCATCAATTACTGGAGGAATAATTATGCAAGTATCCACAAAGTTTACTATTGCGATCCATTTGATCGTAGCTGTTGAGTATTTTAAAGACGATTATAAGATCACGAGTGCTTTCTTAGCTTCATCGATCGGCTCTAATCCCGTTATCGTCAGAAATATTATGAGTGCACTGCAGGATGCCGATTTAATTGAAGTCAAAAGGGGACCAGGTGGCATTACAATCAAAAAGCCATTGGATAGAATCACGTTTTTAGATATCTATAATGCTGTTGAAAAGAAGGAACGTATCTTCCGTTTTCATGAAGGCGTGAACCCTCAGTGTCCGGTCGGTTCCCATATCCATGAAGCCCTTGATGGCAGTCTGAAAGCATTACAGGATGACTTTGAAAAGGATCTATCGACCAAAACAATTGGCGATGTTTATAATAAAATCGTTGAGGCTAACAAATAAAATAGCCTCTTTTTTGCATTCAAGAAAAAAAGAGGTCTCCCTCTTGGCTTTAGTGCAGATATTCTTGAATCGCCACTTTATGATCGATCGTATTATAGATCGTACCAAGCAGTAATCCAATAGCTACACAAAGAAAGAAGATCGCTATCTGATCACAGAAGAAAAGGATGGCCGGTGTTAATCCCAAATATAAGGCACTTAAGATGACCATGAGCGCTTTCTGAGAATGGATCGACTTATACGCAAGATATGCACTTGCACTCACCAATAAGATCATACATATCATAAGTATCATATTTCCTCACCTCACTACGCTTCTATCATAATGAAAATGAGGAAGTCATGTTACCAAAGGCGCTTAAGTTTTCGCAAAGCTTTTCCTAAAAATGTTAAATTTACATAAAATGAAGATTCCTGTATACTGTTTTTGGGTGATCAAAATGGAAACAGAACGATTAATATTCAGATCATGGCAAGAAGCGGATGCACGGGCTTTATATGAAATTGCAAAAGATCCCATGGTGGCAAGTCCTTGTGGCTGGATCGCACATACAAGCATCATTGAAAGCCTCGCCTGTATCAAAACGATTTATACTTCACCTTTATGTTTTGCGGTCACATTAAAAGATGGTTCATTGATCGGCTGCATTGAACTTAAAGAGACTGATCGTGAAGATGTGAAGGAGATCGGCTATTATCTAGGCAGAGCCTACTGGGGTCATGGCTATATGAGTGAAGCGGTGTCCTATTTATCACAGTATGCGTTTGACCATTTACATGTGATAAAGCTTAGAATCTGTTACTATGAGGGCAATGATCGATCAAAAAGAGTCGCCGAAAAATGTGGCTTTCACTATACGTCTAGTCATATGGTTTATTTAGAAACGTATCATGAAAGACGTTTAAGTCATGTCATGATCAAAACCAAAGACGATTAAAAAATGCTTCTTAAAAAGAAGCATTTTCTACTATTTACTATCGTTTGATGAAGACTCTTTCTGTTGTGTCTTCATCTTTAGGCTGTGGATCCGCTTCGATGGAACCAAATGGCATCTGCGCGATCAGCTGATAAGAATCAGGTAAATCAAATAATTTCTTGACAGCATCGTCAATGACTGGGTTGTAATGCTGGACATTTGCCCCTAGACCTAATTCTCTTAAGCCAGTCCAGATATTGATCTGTAACATACCATTGCTCTGCTGAGCCCAGATTGGGAAGTTAGCGGCATATGTTGCAAACTGTTCCTGTAATCCTTTGACAACATCTGTGTCGATGAAGTAAAGAACAGTGCCATAAGCAGCTTTGAAACCATCGATCTTTTCTCTAGCAACTTTTCCACCAAAAGCATCATAGATCGTATCCCATAAAGCATCCTGTGAAGCTCCCACAGCAACCACAACACGCTGAGATTTCATGTTAAAAGCATCTGGGACAAGTTTTGTCGTTTCAGTAATGAAGTCTAAGACTTGATCTTCTTCAACTGGTAAATTGCGTCCTAAATTATAAACGGAACGTCTTTGTTTTAATGCATCGGTAATTGACATATTATGCATCCTCCTTTGTTTTTCTCTTACTTGCTATTATAATGAAATCAGAAATATGAGACAAGAAGGATATTTTTCTTGCCTAAGTATCTTTTGCTTGAGTATAAGGAGAAAACAATGAAAGACATTTATACATTTGATGCGATCTTACATGAAATTCCTGAAAAAGGTGGAGCCTATGTTATCTTCCCATATGATCTTCGCAAGGAGTTTGGTAAAGGACGTGTGAAAGTCCATGCGACCTTTAATGACATTCATTATGATGGTTCGATCATCAATATGGGCATCAAGGATGAAGAGGGAAAGATCTGTTACATTATTGGCGTCAGAAAAAGCATTCGTCAGAGTTTAAACGTGAAAGAAGGGGACAGCCTTCATGTCACGATCACATTAAGAGAGTAGGTGAGGTCATGTATCAGACATTCGTGGATGTGGGGATGATCGAAGACATCAATCGTGCCTTAAGAGATGAACGATTACCATTTGAAGTACATACGTATTCAGGCTGTGCCGCCTGTGGACTGCGCTTAGAATGGACCGATGAAACACAGAGAAAGGATGCTTTAAACGTGATCAATTCGGTTTTAAAGAAGCGCTTCTTAGTCTTAGTAGAAAATGAAACGGATCCTCATATGCTTTATGTGAATTCACGCTTTGATGCATTTAATCAATAAAGGACTGCGGTCCTTTTTCTTTTATCATTATAATGTCATAAAATGAGATATTGCAATGTTAATATTCTATAACCTAGTATTCAATACTAAATGATTTGACATGAATTATAAACTGTGCTAATGTATGGGCACAGGAGGTAATCATTATGTCACGTATCAAACTTGCAGAACGACAGTTGCCTGATTATACACGAGGAGAAGAAATCTTCAATATGGTGACACATATTGTCGGAGCCGCTTTTGGTGTTGTCGTTCTTGTTTTATGCATCGTTAAATCAGCTTTAACAGGGAATGGCTTTGGTCTTGCTTCAGGCATCGTTTATGGATTATCAATGATCATCCTTTATACAATGAGTGCCATCTATCATGGCCTTTCACCAAAACATCCAACGGCTAAGAAAGTGTTCCAGATCATGGATCACTGTACGATCTTCGTACTCATTGCCGGAACTTATACACCTGTATTATTATGTTCCATTCGTCCCGTTTCACCAGTTTGGGCCTGGGTGCTCTTTGGCATTGTCTGGGGCGTCAGTGCTTTAGGTATTACATTAAATGCGATCGATATTAAACACTTTGCAAAATTCTCAATGGCCTGTTACCTGATCATGGGATGGTGTATTATTTTTAAATTTAATTTAGTTTTAAAGACCATCAGTCCGATGGGTATCATCCTCTTAGTTTTAGGAGGGGTGGCTTACACCATTGGAACAATCTTCTATAAGGCCCAGGATAAGAAAAGATATATGCATAGTATCTGGCATTTATGGATCTTACTTGGTTCATTGCTTCATTTCTTTTGCATTTTCTTCTATGTTATATAATAAGGACTGTTGCAAAAACGAAGGATACAGAGCTCTTGCTTGAACTCTGTATCTTTTTTTGACTAAATTTAAAAGAGGAAGGTGTAAGCCTTCCTCGCTCTGGTGAACTAATTGTCTTTACTATATTTGTCGATGATCTCTTTGATCTCCTGTTCTGATTTGCCACTAATCGTCATCATTTGATCTAATGGCAAATGCATTTTGTTCATCTGTAAAACGACGCTAATCATAGTTTTTTCCTTTCCGCTGGCTTCACCTTTTGCAAAACCGATGGCTTCTCTTTCTTCTGCTAATCCTTCTCCTAGATTACACATTGTGATCATCTCCATTCCTTTTTAACAACTATTCATTCATTACCAAATCAACTTCAAACCATTGTATGCAGGCATCTTCTTATGCATGCTTTTAAAGAAGATATGTTATAATTATTAAGGATTATAACGTTTTTGCTCGTCAAAAAAAACAGTGTCATTTCTTTTGAATCGACACTGTCAGACAAAAAATA
>ONFH01000258.1 GCA_900317015.1 uncultured Erysipelotrichaceae bacterium
AATGGCGTATGAAGCATTTGAAATCATCTTGTTTGCCCCCACATCTTCCCTTCTTTATCACCCGTCATATTGATAATAACTGATGTTAAGACACTTTATAAAAGGCCATTTTTCTTCATCCTCGCAAAGCGCTTTCGTTTGCACATGAAATACACCGTTCCTTTCGATCATATGATAGGAGCGTTATTTCATTTCCTGCCTCGCAACATGACATACATCCTGTATTTATTCCCTTCTCATTTTAAAAGTAAGTATATTATAACAATAATGTCATCGAAAAGGAATCAAATTACCGTGAGTTTTTCTTTATAAAACGCATTTATACAAGATGAGGGACTATTTTCTTGTATGTCTATAAACGCTCATAATAACAACGATCATGATAAACATCACGCTGACATTGACGGCCAGCCATATTGAGGAATACCAGGTCGTTGGGTCCGTCAATCTCTCTGTTTTCGCATAAACACCTTCATCATCAATAAAGGAACATACTTTAACGACATGACCATTTCTAGTAATAAGTGTGCTTGCACTCAGACTTTTTGTGCCTTTCACAGTAATGCTTACCTGATAAGTCATATCTGTATGACTAGAAAGGCGATATTTATAGGTCCCCTTCTGATGAAAAACAAAAGTGACATTTCCTGATGTTTTTAACTGCTTTTGTTTAGGTGCAGGAGCCCCATCAAGAGCTTCCACCTGGATAGACTGATGAGTTATGACAGGTATATTCACTTTTAATGACTTGGCATAAACTGGCTGTACATTTAAGAACACCATCATGATGATCAAAAATACTTTTCTCATAGTATGTCTCTCCTTTGAGGTCTCATAAATTTTTCTATTTATTGTATTTTTCTATTCTCATTACAATTCTAGGTATGATTTTCAAATATTAAAATCCTCAAATATGTCATCTTTTTTGCATAAATGGTACTTGACAATTGCAAAATTCATGTTCTTGTTTTATTTTCATTGCATATAACCATGTTTTTCGTAGTAGAAATGAAAAGTCCTCTCTATTGAAACAACCAATCATATTCCTGTAGATGTCTTTAATTGATGATTCTGATTGCTAGTACAGCCAGGTATGCCGCCATCTCTTCATCACTTTCAACACAGCCCAATAAAAGCCATTGCATCGTCACGTTATACATCGCACCACTCACCCCATAGATATCATAATGACGAATGGAAGAAGCCGGCATATCCCCAATGACTTGTGAGGCAAGATCAGATAAGACATCACGGATCTCATGAGCGAAGCCATTTTGATCAAGCGTGATAATTTCCTCTCGATGTTCACGATAATAATGCATAAAAGAGACAAGGACATCATTTTGAATGATGCTGCAATCAACTTCTGATATATGCTTATACGATAAAATTTCTTCACGTATCCGCATCAGCAGTGAGTCGACGACATCTTCTAGAGAATCATAATTGCGATAATACGCGGAATCTTCGGGAGATGCAGCTATATCTCATTCGTCAGGCCTGAGTGATGCTGAGGCATTCCCAAAAGAAGCCCGCGACTTCAGTCGTGGGAGTACGTCACAAGCGATCTATCAAAAACAACATCAATAATTGATCTGACACGATCCCAACGAATCGTGTCTTTTTTGTACCATTTCTTTGATTTTTGTATCGTAAATAAATTTAGCGTAAAAATTTTAGCACTCCTATTGACAAGTTGCCAAAGTTGATTACAATAGTGTGTAGTTAGCAGAGAGATAAACAAAGTGCTAATCCCTAGTGCTACTAAAGGAGGAGTAAAAAAATGTTAAAACCACTTTATAAAAATGTTGTTTTGAAGAAAGAAGAAGTAGAACAGAAAACTGCCAGTGGTATCATCTTATCCACTGAAACAAAAGAATTACCAAGCATTGGTACAGTTGTAGCAGTTGGACCTAAATGTGAATCAGGTCTTAAGGAAGGCGACAAGGTTGTCTTCAAACAGTACTCAGGTACAAAGGTTACTTTAGAAGATAAAGTTGAATATACAGTTATTGATGAAGAAGATATTCTTGCATCAGTTGAATAAGAGGAGGAATAAGAAATGGCAAAAGAAGTACGTTTTGGCAATGATGCCCGTAAATCAATGTTAAAAGGTGTAAATACATTAGCAGATGCAGTCTCTGTAACGCTTGGACCTAAAGGTCGTAACGTTGTCTTGGATAAAGGTTATGGTTCACCTTTGATCACCAATGATGGTGTATCTATTGCAAAGGAAATTGAACCTGAAGATAAATTTGAAAACATGGGTGCAAAACTTGTTTACGAAGTTGCCAACAAGACCAATGATGTTGCTGGTGATGGTACAACAACGGCAACCATCTTAGCTCGTAACATGATCGTCAATGGTATGAAGGCCGTTGATAAAGGAACGAACCCTGTTCTTATGAGAGAAGGTATTGAAAAGGCTGCTAAGAAAGTTGCGGAAATCTTAGTGAACAATTCTCATAAGGTTGAAACTTCAGAAGATATCGCAGCCGTTGCCTCAATTTCATCAGGTGACAATCATATCGGTGAATTGATCTCCGCTGCAATGGATAAAGTTGGTAGAGATGGTATCATCAACGTTGATGATTCTAACTCATTCGAAGATACATTAGAAGTCAATGAAGGTATGCAGTATGACAAGGGCTATGTTTCACCATACATGGTTTCTGATTCTGATAAGATGTCTACAGAAATGGATAATCCATTGATCTTAGTCACTAACCAGAAGATCACGAACTTACAGGAAATCTTACCTGTCCTTGAAAAAGTTGTTCAGATCAATAAGCCATTGTTATTAATTGCCGAAGACTTTGAAAATGAAGTCATCTCTACATTAGTATTGAACAAGTTAAGAGGTACATTCAATGTCGTAGCTACAAAGGCTCCTGGCTTTGGTGATAACCAGAAAGATATGTTACAGGATATCGCCGTCTTAACTGGTGCGAAGTTCTATAACAAAGACTTAAATATGAAGTTATCTGATATGACTGTTGAAGATTTAGGTACGATCAAGAAAGTTGTCGTTACTAAGGACAATACGACATTGATCGGTCATGGTAAATCAGAAGCCATCAATAATCGTATCGAAGAAATCAAGTCTCAGCTTGCGAATACGAAGTCTGATTATGATAAGAAGAAGCTTCAGGAACGTATTGGTAAATTATCTAATGGTGTCGCTACGATCAAAGTTGGTGCCACAACTGAATCTGAATTAAAAGAAAAGAAATTACGTATCGAAGATGCCTTAAATGCCACGAAGGCTGCCGTTGAAGAAGGAATCGTCGTTGGTGGCGGTGCTGCTTTAGCTGAAGCTTATAAGGAATTAAAAGGTCACTTACATGATGATAACGTAGATGTTCAGAAAGGTATGAACATTGTCTTAGAAGCTTTATTAGCTCCTGTGACTCAGATTGCGGAAAACGCTGGTTATAACGAAGAAGATATCGTTGATCATCAGAAAACAGCTGATAAGAACGTTGGTTTCGATGCCAAGAACGGTACTTGGGTAGATATGTTCGAAGCTGGTATTATCGACCCTACTAAGGTTACAAGAAGTGCCTTATTAAATGCCGCTAGTATCTCTGCCTTATTCTTAACAACTGAAGCAGGTGTTGCGGAACTTCCTAAGAAGGATGAAGTTCCAGCTATGCCACAGGCCGGCGGAATGTACTAATTCAATAAATCCTAGAGGATGTGCAAATGCACATCCTTTTTTGTTTGCTCATATAAAAAGGAGGCGAAGATCAATGTGATCTTTGCCCCTTTTCATGAATGTATTATTTTCCACCAAAGGCCCAGCGAGCGAAGAGAATGCCATGTTGCTTACACCAGCTCTTGTCGGCACCGGTATTATGGCGACGATCAAAGACGGAAACAGAGGCTGCCCCGGTCTCTAAGACCAGCTGTCTGGTATCTCGATCAAGGACATGATAAAGCAGCACTTGTTTTCTTAAGCCGGCCCCTTTATTGGCGTAACAGAAATTTTCAATATAGCCAGGATCTAAGCCGATGATGACGACTTGATTCTGCATCTTTTTCTTATAAATGATATCAACAATTTTCTGAATGGAACCACTATGATTGATCGTCTTGAGATCAATACGCGCGATCTTCTTGTATTTCTTACAGATATCTAAGTATTCTTCTAATGTTGGCACACATAGGTTTTTATAGACTTTGCCATTCCATTTGATGCGATAAGAACGGATCTCCTTTAACGTTAACTTTGATAATGGTGTCATACGATGAGGATTCTTCGAGCCAATATTCGTCATACGGCCTAGATAGTTATTATGGATCATGACAAAACGTCCATCCTTCGTATCATGTAAGTCTGATTCAATTGACAAATACTTTTTATTCTTGCCGGCTAAGATAAAGGCAGCCGTTGTATTCTCAGGGTCTTTCTTCTCATCGCCACGATGTGCAGAAGATCCCTTTCGATTATAATTCTTAAAAAGACCGATCGGTTTGACCGTCTGACATTGATCAACACAGATCGTATCCCCTGCTTTTAAAGGCACGGAACTTTGATCACAGGCATCATCATCACGGGTGATCTTGAACTGATAATAATAATTCGGATCTAAAACAACACCATGTGTTAAATCGGATGACTGAACGATCAATTGTGTTGGATCTTGACTGTTATATTTCTTATAACAGATATTGTAATTAATGTAATCGGTGCATGTAAAATAGTTCTGCATCGTCGTTAAAACTTTATTCATCATCAAAATATTATTATTGGAAACGCTCCAGTATAAAAATGTCGGCTGATGATTCAGACTGCTTTGTGAAATATAGAGGTCATAACTGCCGCTGACATCATTGATCGTCCCTGTGACTTTCACAGGACCAGCTTTATGAGCGGTTAAATTGCCTTCACCATCGATCGTGGCGACATTCGGATCAGAGGTCGTCCAGTTCACAGCTAACTGGGCATCTTTGACATAAGCCTGTAAGCCATTCCCGACTTGTCGAAATCTAATCTGTGGATCGGCCACGACCATCGTCGTCGACATCTTCTCAGTTCCTTTTTGGGCAGTGATCGTCACTGTTCCTTCATTTAAGGCACTGACCATGCCATTGGCATCGATCGATACGACATTTGGATCAGAAGAGCTCCATTGCCATTTGGCATGGGCATCGGTCGTATCCCGTTTGATCATCAGCTGCATCTTATCACCAGTGTTCATTCTCATCGTCTTCCCAACATTTAACTGTGTTGGTTTGATGACTGTCGTGTAACATTTCAAGATGCGACTGCCGACCTGCGCTGTAATATAGGTATCGACTGGTGAATTTGCTCTCACTAAGCCGTTACGATTCACCGTGGCGACATTCGTATCAAATGTCCCCCATTTGACTTTCTCACCTTTAAAGAGATTGAGAACTTGCAGCTGTCTCGTCTTCCCCTGATTGACATAGATCTCATAGCTGTTGAAACGTAAAGGCTGACCAATGTTGATTGAACATTTGGCCGTCTGTTTTTTACATTTCGCCGTGATCGTCACTTTACCAGGCTGTTTTAATAAGATTTTGCCCGCTTTTTCGACGACCGCATAATTCTTATTTGACGATGACCAGGTCACTCTTCCTTTTGGCACATTGCGCAGTTTCAAATAGACACGGTTGCCGGCATGGTCCGTCACTCTTGTGCGATTCAAAGACATCTTTTTCGCAGCTTTGACGTTATACATACCGATGAAACATAAAAGCATGACAAATAGAATACTGATTCCCAATTTCTTCATATCATCCACTTCTTTCCCTAACATATTCTTTCTATACGTAGAAATCTACGTACATGACTCTTTTACTATAATATATTAGCAAGGAATTGACAATACGTTTGATAACGGTTACATCATGGCATAAAAAAATGACGAGGCGTACTCGTCATAAATATAGGTCCATATGTTCTTTTAAGACTCTTTGGTCGATCGCATCTTGTTGTCCTTCTTTATAAGGGATGACAGTCACCTGACCATCATTTAAGCAGATGCAGTTGAGCTGTCCTTTATCCGCCACGGCGAGACCACCATCGATGCCGATCTTATTATGATAATCGGGATCATACCAGACATGAAAAGAGCCATCATCGTTAATAAAGCATAAAGGCGTATGGCCAAAGATATAAGTATAGTTAGGGTTACATTCGCTTAAATAAAAATATTCTCGGATCCAGCACAATAATTCGGGATCGGTATCACAAACATGCTTGGCTTCTGGATCGACACCGGCATGCACTAAGACGTAATGTTTCCCCATAAAATCAAATTCAAAATAGTCGGGTAATGAATCAATAAAAGCAATGATCTCCTGTACAAACGTACGACGGATATCGTAATAATCCGCATAAGGGATGGAATCCTTCTGTAAGAATTCACGAATACTCGCTACAGTCTTATAACCGCCATTTTGTTTCCACAATCGGAAAGCATTGTTTCTCTCATCATCTAAATCATTATATATTAAAGACTGGGCCAGGGCCTGTCGCATCATCACTTCATGATTGCCTTTGCACATATAAATGTTCGGCATGTCTTTGACAAAGTAATAAATATCAATACTATTAGGGCCGCGATCCATAATATCGCCTAGGATATAGAGCTCATCCTCATCAGTAAAGTGGATCTTCTCAAGAAGAAGCTGCAAAAGCACGAACTGACCATGAAGATCTGATATCACAAATTTTCTGCCCATCGTGATCACCTGCCTTAATGACATTTTAGCATAGTTCAATTCACATATAAAAGAAAACACCATTTCCCAAAAAATTCATTCTGTGGTAAAGTAAACAATGGTGAGATTATGGATTCATTTTTTACGGAGATCTATGGGCCGATCATCTACAAATGGCTCATCTATCAGGACAAGAAAGACGGTATTACAATTCAAAAAGGAACCTGCACAGACAGCTTTCACAGCGTCCTTTTCAAATGTGCCCACCATCGTGGAAAGATCACGTTATGGAGAAAAGGCATCGTGGAAGAAGAGATCATGAATGAAGAGGGAAAGGTCGTTTTCTATCTGCACTTTGCCTTTGAAAGCATTCCCCATTTCATGAAGATGTATCGGGAATTTGATAATGCACTGCTCAAATATGCAAGGCAGCGCCATATTCATATTGCGATCGTCTGTTCCGGAGGTTTTACAGCCCACGCCTTTACCGCTAAGATCAAACATACCTTAGCTTATACAAGCTTACCTCTTTCGCTTACCCCTTTAGCTTATTATCAGTTAGATGAGCAACATGATTTTGATGCCATCTATTTAGCGCCACAAGTCTACCCGTATCATTATGACTGTCTCAAGTATCAAAAACCAATCATCAATATCGATCCGCTGATCTATGGTAAGCAGGATACTTACCAATTCTTACAAAAAGTGGCCAAAACTTTTGCATTATAGACCTAAAAAAGGTCTTTTTTGTTTTCTAGACAACGCTTTTATATATCTTTTTCCTCTATAATGGTCTTGCAAACAAGGAGGATCGTATGAAAGATTTAAAACCCTATTTAGAAAGATTAAATAACGGCGAAGCTTTAGAAGCTGTACAGGCCGATTTCGTAAAAGATTTTGCCGACGTCTCAGCTGCTGAGATCGTCGCTGGTGAGGAAGCATTGATTGCTGAAGGTGCTGACCCAAATCAATTAACAAGATTATGTGATGTGCATTCCGCTATGTTCCACGGTGACCAAAACGAGGAAGAATTACCATTAGCTAAGAATGCCACGACGAAAGGACATCCCCTTTACATCTTATCCAAAGAAAATGATGAGATCTTAAAACGTCTTGATCAGGTCATGGACACGATCAGAAACCATGGCGATGTTGTCGATGCGTTAGAACAGTTATTACCTGTTAATGATCATTATGATAAAAAGGATGAACTTCTTTTATCCACTTTACTTTATCATAACGTCACTGGTCCATCGAACGTCATGTGGAATGTCGATGGAGAGATCCGTAAGACTTTAAAGAAGCTTGTCTTATCAGAAGATAAGCCTGAAACGATCGAAGTCATCATGTTAGTCAATCGTATGAAAGAAATGATCTTCAAAGAAAATCGTATCTTATTCCCATTAACAGAAGCTCATTTCACAAAAGAAGAATGGACGAGCATCACCCATGATATGGATCGTTTTGGTTATGCTTATATCAGTGAACGTCCTTACGTCTTAGATGATGAACCAAAACAGACAAATAACGGCTTTGGTCTTTCAATGGATGATGCCCGTATCACATTACCAACGGGTTCTATGACACTAAAAGAATTAGCAACCATTTTAGATGCTTTACCATTAGAATTAACATTCATTGATAAAAATAATATCAACCGTTATTTCTCAAGTGATTCCTCATTATTCCCACGTCCATTGACAGCTTTGAATCATCCGGTCTTTGACTGTCATCCCCCTAAAGTCATCCCTGTTGTAAAAAAAGTCATTGGACAGTTAAAAAGCGGCGAAAAAGATGTGGTCTCTTTCACCGCTATGAAAAAAGGACATAAGGTCCATGTTCGTTATTTAGCATTAAGACATGAAGGGGAATACCTAGGTGTCTTAGAAGCTGTTGAACGTTTAGATGACCTCGATTAATTGAAAGTGATTCTTATGATAGGTGATGAGACCTTCACTCGCCATCTTCGATAGCTCATTAGACAAAGCCGAACGATCACAGTTGAGATAGTCCGCTAGCTGCTGACGATTCATGTCGATCGTGACGCTTTGGCTGTGGGCTTTAGAGGCTTCATCCTTTAAAAACATTAAGATCTTATCTCGTAAAGTCGGCTGTGTAATATATGTCAGCTTACGATTGAGATATTCATTACGCTTAGATAATAAGATGAGCATATTTTGAATGAGCTGATTGTGGAAGCTGCACATCTTATGACACATGGTCGAGAGCTGAACGATCTCGACATAGAGGACAACACAATCCGTTCCTGCTTCGACATTTAAAGCAAACGGAGAACCATTTAAGGCATACACTTCCCCAAAGCTATCAGAAGGTAAACATGTTGCGACGAGATGGGCACGGCCATAGTAGTCGTAACGCACTAAGTGGACATGACCTTTTAAGACGATGCCTAAATTTTTAGATGTCTCGCCTTGTAAGATCAGTGTTTCCCCTTTGGCATAGCTTTTGACTTCTGAGTCTAAGCAGCCAAACAAAGCGGTACACTCCTGTTCGTCAATGTGTGCAAACAGGCGATTTTTCATGATCGTCTTGATATATTCCTTATTCATCTTGATCTCCTTATAATATTAAGAAAAGAAAAATATGATAAAAAGAGCGTCAAAGTAACATCGGTTATTTTGACGCTTTTGTTTATTTTGTACGTGTTAAGTGCTGATATAAAGCGCCGACTAAATTGGCATCATTGCCATATTGACACTTCACGACGACTGGCTTAGAACATGGATAATAATACTTCTTTAATTCCTCATAGATGCCATCTACATTCTTATTTAATAATTCAAATAATAATGGCTGAGCGGAAATACCACCACCGATGGCAATCTTTTCACTGTCAAACCAGGTATGGATATTGAAGAGCTGAACAGCGATCTCATAAGTGAACGCATCAATGCCGGCAATCACTTTTTCATTGCCTTTATTGGCCATCGCAAAGATTTCTTCCCCACTGTACTGATCATTCGTGCCTAAAGCTTCCTGCACATGGGCAAGCAAGCCTACGATCCCGCTGCGATTGCACCAGAGATGATCATAAAGATATTCTTTACGATAGTCCGTCATGATGACAGAGGCTTCTCCAGCACTAAAGTGCTTACCGATGATCACCTTATGATCCTTGATGAGACAGCCACCGATACCCGTTCCTAAAACAACGACGACCGCATCATCAACGTCCTGCAATACGCCAAAGCCGATCTCGGCATTGGCCGCACATTTGGCATCATTACCGATCGTCACCGGCACATGTACATAATCTTCTAACTCTTTCACAAAATATGTGTCATTATAATAATTCAAAGCTCCAGAAGTATAGGCATAACCTTTGACTGGATCAATGACCCCAGGCAGTGAGATGCCGATACCAGCTACATCTTCATATTGCGCAAAGATGGAAGCAAGGGTTTCATAAAGGGCGATCTTTCCAACGGACGGAGTAGGTACTTTTCCTTTATCTAAAAACTTTGCCTCTTCATTCATCAAGGCATACTTGATCGAAGAGCCACCAATATCAAATACTAAATAGTTCATTCTCTCACTCCTATTCGTCTTTCAGATTGCCTTTTTTGACATTTTGTTTGATCAGCTGATCGGTATAGTCAAATAAAACTTCTGAGCCTTCTTTCGTGCGATTCTGACGCCCATAGACCTGACTTTTGGAAACGCCATGTTCCTTCCAGTCCCCGCCATTATTGGAGTTGTTGAGCATCAATGGCTGTAAGTTATCCATCGCATGGGCAAACTTTGATTCTGGGGTCTTGGCATCTTCAAATTCATAAAAAAGATCATAGAGCTTCTTTCCTTGATCCTCAGGAAGCATGCCAAAAATATCCTTAGCCGCTTTGGCTTCTCGTTCTTTCTGGGTCTTCTTACCTTCTTCATCATAAGCATACGTATCGCCGGCTTCAATTTCGACGACATCATGGATCAGACACATCAACATCGTTCTGCCAATATCGATGTCTTCATTGGAATATTCCTGTAAGACATAAGCCATGATGGCCATATGCCAGGCATGTTCGGCATCATTTTCATTACGGCCATGATGGGAAAGATGCGTCTGACGAAAGATATTCTTTTCTTCATCAAGCTTTAAGGCAAACGCCATCTGCTTCTTTAATCGTTCATCCATAGGATCACCTACTTTAAGTCCTTAAAATGGAACGACTTCTTACCGCTGGCATAATCACCGACGATCTGTCCATGACCATAAAGCTTATATTTATAAGTGACTAAGCCATCAAGACCAACAGGGCCTCTGGCATGGATCTTAGATGTCGAAATGCCAACTTCTGCCCCAAAGCCATAACGGAAACCATCCGCAAAACGTGTGGACGCATTCTGGTAAACACCAGCAGAATCGACCATATCCATGAAATGTTCGGCTGTTTTCTGATTTTCAGTGATGATCGCATCGGTATGATGAGAACCATAACGATTGATATGATCAATCGCTTCATCAACGTTGTCGACTAACTTTAATGACACTTCAAGATCTAAATATTCTTTATGGAAGTCCGTCATGATCTCCACAGGGATATACTGATTCACTTCTTCTGTGCCATGCATCTTGACATGAGCTTTGTCAAAGGCGTCTTTTAACATTGGTAAGACTTTTTTGGCGATCTTTCGAGAAATAAGAACGGTCTCACAGGCATTGCAGGCAGCCGTGTACTGCGTCTTGGCATCAATGACCAATGGAATGATCTTGTCGAAGTCGGCATCTTCATCGATATACATCGTGCAGACCCCTTCACTATGACCCATCACTGGAATCTTTGTATGATCCATAATATAACGCACAAAGGCATTGGAACCTCGTGGAATTAACAAATCGACATATTCATCACATGTCAATAATTCATCGATCTCCTTATGGGCTTCGACCTGTGTTAAACAATATTCAGGTAATCCAGCATCTACGGCACTCTGATGGATCAGATCAAAGAGCACTTTATTTGTCGAAGCTGTTTCTTTCCCACCTTTTAAAGTGGCACAGTTACCGCTCTTTAAACAAAGTGTGGAAATCTGAACTAAGGCATCTGGACGTGCTTCAAAGATCACACCGATCACACCGATTGGAACAGACACTCTTTTTAATTCTAGTCCTTCATCTAATTCACGATCTAATAACACCTTATTGATCGGATCTTCTAATGTCATTAACTGATGGATCCCTTCAATGACGCCATTTAATTTCTCTTCATTGAATTTTAAACGTTTCATGACGGCATCTGTGACTTTGCCCTCACTTCTTGATAGATCTTCCTGATTGGCTTTGAAGATCTCTTCTTTATGGGCAGCTAATGTGTCCGCTATTTTTAATAAAGCCTGATTACGTAAATCATTAGAACTGCTGGCCATCTTTGGCGCATCACATTTCATCTGATAGGCTAATTCTTTTACATTCATATTTTTTACCTTCTTTCTATGATGAGGACTTCAAATAGTCCTGATATTTATGTTTATAGTAGGCGGGACCTTCGACGACAAGATGGATCCCATCGTCTTCAAATGTTTCTTTAATAAATGTCGTATTTTGACGAATCGTTTTATAAGTGAGTCCTTCACGATAAGGAATGACGAAGTGATAACGTTCTTCATCCCCAAAGAGCAGACGGATCATTTCATCCTCTAGATTTTCTAAGTGTAACTCTTCTTTGACTGAAATAAACACATGCGGTTCTTTTGGAATGATCATCTCATGCTCAAGATCACATTTGTTATAAACATACAGAACAGGGGTGTCAGAAACACCAAGTTCTTTCAGCACCTGCGTCGTTACCTCGATCTGATCATTGAGATAGGTACTAGAACTATCGATCACAAAGACGATCAGATCGGCTTCGGTCACTTCTTCAAGGGTGGACTTGAACGCTTCAATCAAAAAATGCGGCAAT
This sequence comes from uncultured Erysipelotrichaceae bacterium, assembly GCA_900317015.1. Taxonomy (GTDB): domain Bacteria; phylum Bacillota_I; class Bacilli_A; order Erysipelotrichales; family Coprobacillaceae; genus Intestinibaculum. Next base: position 12,612 of record ONFH01000258.1, read on the forward strand.
TGCGAAATAAAACCGACCGTATCGATCATCAGCACTTCTCGTCCATTCTTTAGTAAGGCTTTTCTTGTCGCCGTCTCTAGCGTTGCAAAAAGCATATCCTTAGCTTCGACTTTCTTATTGGTGAAATGATTTAATAAGGATGACTTGCCAGAGTTTGTATAGCCAACAAGAGCGATCGTCTTCATACCCACACGATGACGTCTCTGCGTCATACGCGTCTTCTTTAATTTCGCTAATTCATTCTTACAGCTAGACAGCTCCTTACGGATCCTTCTTTTTTCCAGCTCGATCATCTGTTCGCCGGCTCCTCTAAAGCCAGAACCGCCCTGCTGGGAATAGATCTCCCCATGGGCACCGGCTAATCTTGGTAATTCATATTGTAAGCGAGCCATCTTGACCTGCAGGATGGCTTCCTTTGTCCGGGCTCGTGATTCAAAGATCTTAAGAATCAGATCAGTACGATCTAAGACTTCACAAAAGATCAGTTCCGAAATATTGCGCATCTGCAAGGGTGTCAGTTCTTCATTAAAGATCACGACATCGTAATGACTGCTTTTTTGCATGATCTCCTGTAGTTTGCCCTTACCGACATAAGTTGCTTTATGTGGCATGTCCTCCTGGATCAGAATTTCTTCAATTTCCAGATCACAGGCGATGGCCAATTGTTTCATTTCTTCGATAGATACCGTAAAATCGTATTTTACGGAATATTTTAAGGCTGCTAATAATGCTTTTTTCATGTCCTTCTCCTTATTTTGATATTATACATTGTTTTTTATACGAAAGCAGTTGCAAAACTTAAATTCTTTGATATAATATAGTTAGTAGGAATCATTACTAATAAGGAGGAGCTCAATGGCGAAGCGAATCAGACAATCAAAGCAGCGCGATGCAATCTTGACCGCCCTGCGAAATACTACGACTCATCCCACAGCCGAAGCCGTCTATGAAGTCGTCAGAAAAGAAATTCCTGGCATTTCATTGGGCACTGTTTATCGCAATCTGAATTTCTTAGCGGATGAAAATATGATCCGTCGAGTGAAGTCATTTGATAATAATGTCCATTTTGACGCTAACCCGCGACCACACTATCATATGATGTGTGAGAAATGTGGACGAATCATCGATCTTTTCCCAGATGAAGACGATTATCATTCGCTGATTCAATTCGTTGAAAAGCAAGGTCACAAAGTCGACTATACATCGGTGAACTTTGTGGGTATTTGTAATGACTGTTTAAAAAAGGAGGAAAACTAATGAACTTAAAGAACACGAAAACTGCCGAAAACTTAATGCATGCATTTGCGGGAGAATCTCAGGCGAGAGCTCGCTACACTTACTTTGCTTCTCAGGCAAAGAAAGATGGTTATGTTCAGATCCAGATGATTTTTGAAGAAACGGCTAATCAGGAAAAAGAACATGCAAAACGTTTAATGAAATTATTAGTTGCTGGTGGATTGGGTGGAGAAACGATCCCAGTATCTGGTGATTTCCCTGTTATGTTAGGTACGACAGCTGATAATTTAAAGAGTGCTGCCGCTGGCGAAAACGAAGAATGGACAGATATGTATCCAACATATGCTAAAGTTGCCGAAGAAGAAGGCTTTGCAGATATCGCAGCCATCTTAAGAGCCATCGCTCGTGCAGAAAAGATGCATGAAGCACGTTACTTAGCATTATTAAAGACACTTGAAGATGGCACTGTCTTCAAGAAAGATCATAAAGTTTTATGGAAGTGCAACAACTGTGGTTTTGTCGTCGAAAGCGAAGTTCCACCAGTAAGATGTCCAGCATGTGATCACCCTCAGTCATACTTTGAAGAATACAAGTTCTTCAATGACTAATTACATCTTTGATATCGGGAATGTTTTATTAGCTTATGAGCCTCTACCTTATTTAGAGGCTCATTTTCTTCATCCCCAAGATCTCTTTGAACTGATTGCCAAAAGTAAGGAATGGCTGATGCTAGATGAGGGCACCATCACTTACGAAGAAGCCATTGTTCATTTCATTCAAAGACGACCAGATCTCAAAGATGAGATCATCAAGTACATGAATACCTGGACCAATGTCCTGATCCCGATGCAAGATCATATTCAAGTGATGAAAGCTTTAAAGCAGGGCCATCCTGTCTATCTGCTTTCTAATTTCCATAAAGATGCCTTTCTTAAAGTGGAAAAGCAGTATGATTTTTTAAGAAATGTCGATGGAAAGATCATTTCCGCCTTTGTCCATTTATTAAAGCCGGATCCTCGTATCTATGAAACATTATGTGAGACCTATTCTCTTGATCCTCATGATTGTGTATTCATCGATGATTCTTTGCCTAATATTGAGGCGGCTCAAGCACTTGGCATAAAAACGATCCATATGGTCAAAGGACTGGATCTCAAGGAAGCAATCAAGGCTTATGACTAAGATCTCATATTGAAAAAAGCCTTCTAAGAAGGCTTTTTTCAATAGCGAGCATTTTTTCTCTGTATTACGATTCTAAACAATACTCTTCCTTATTATTTAGCACCACTTCCCCCTGAGTGGTCCTTTTTGTCTTTTTCTGATAAACAGTGGCATTCTGTTTCTGCGTCCTTGCATCATGCTTCTTTTCCATTTTCACACTGACCGTCTGTAATGAAATCTCTAAATAGCTTAAAAACTCTTCCTTTGGCAGCGGCTTAGAAAAATAATAGCCCTGCAGATGATCAGCCTTCATATTTGATAAGGCTTCGACCATTTCTTTTGTTTCGACACCTTCGACGGTCACTTTTTTACCCATCTCACTTAACATCGATAAGATATGTGGTAAGAGCTGATTTTCTCCTTTAAAATAGGACCAGGTCAGTGTCAGATCAATTTTAATCGTCGAAAATGGATATTTTGAGATACGGGTAATATTAGAAAAGCCGGTGCCATAATCATCAAGATTGAACTCAACTCCTCTTTTCACCATCTCGTTCATCATATGGCTTAAAACATTCATATCAATGGCCGTCGATTCGGTGATCTCTAAATGGATCCATGAGGGATCAACTTGATAACGATCAAGAATCAGATCAAACATCTCTGGAAAACGTTCATCCAAGCACTGTAATGGAGATAGATTTACATTGATATAATGTAAACCTAATGCTTCAAGATCATAAGAAGAAATCAACTGACATACTTTCTCTAAGACCTGACAGCCCAGCTTTTGAATCATACCCATACGTTCCGCAGCCGCAATAAATTCTTCCGGTGAGATAAAACCTAAATGTTCATCATAAAGACGAGATAAGGCTTCTGCCCCAATGATCTTATGGCTCTTGATATGATAGATGGGCTGATAATATACGTCGATCAAATTGCAATTGACAGCTTTATTGACTGCATCTTCCACTTCCACGATGCGACGATATTGATCAACATCTTCATTGGTCACTTGATTGACGATGCCGTTACCGCTCTTTTGTGCTTTATAATTGACCTGATGCATAAGCGAGATCACATTCACATCATCCGTGAGCTTGACGCTAGAATCAAAGGAAGTTAAACAGTAGCTCAAATAAATATCTTCATCATCACTGATGCGGAATGGATGACGAAAACAGCCATCGATATAGTGCATGAATTTGTGAACATCTAAAGACTCTGGGGTTGCTAAAAAGAACTGACCGCCACCTTTATAAGCCAAAACATAGCGACGATATTCACCCATCATCTCATCACCGATCTGTTTTAAGCATTGATGGATCTTGACTGGTCCATAGATCGTTTTCATGCCTAAATAACGATCGATCGATACCATCACGAGATTGAGCTTATGGCCCTTGGCAAACTGTTCATTAACATAATAGTAAAGCCCAGTGCCATTAAAAAGTCCGGTCTTACGATCAATGACAAGATCTGGGTTCTGGATGCCCAAATAGATCATGATCAAAGCCAATGTACAGAAAAAATCCATAATCGGCATCCATGGGAAACAATAACGCACGATCGAGCCGCCAATTAATAAAAGATTATAGGCGACAAGTGTGCCCTTCTCACGTTGCGTCATCTGCTCAGAAATAGTGACAAATATCAAAGAACTGATAAAATAAATAGCGTTATAAACATAGAGAACATTATAAAATGGTCCAGAGACATAGCCTTTCGCCGTAATCGCAAAGACATGATGCAGTCCTAATGTCGAGATCAAGAAGACCCAGCCCATCGCTAAGATCTCAATCATGAACTTACGATGCTTGTAGCGTTCATCAAAGAATGATGAGGCATACCAGTAAAAGAAAAAAGCACGAGTGATAAAAGTTAAGAAAAACATCAGGTTGACAATATACAAAGCAGAAATTGAGAACCGTGCATGATAATCATCCATATATGTGGAGATCGTATCTAAAGCCATGACCACAGCTTCAATGATCAATAAGCGTAAAAAGTCTCGATTTCGATCGACCGGTAAATGATACCTCCTGAAATAATAAGAAAGCAAAAGAACAATGATACATATTGAAGTGAAAAGAAAATCATAATCATAAAACATCTACCTCCCCCCTTTCTATAATTATATTTTAATTTGTAATTGAAATGAGTTCCATATTTTTTTATTTTTATCATTAAAATATTTTTATGTGACTTTTTCATTCTCAAGCAAAAAGAGAACTTGTGATCATCTATTGATCCTCAAATTCTCTTTTTTTCTCTAT
>ONFH01000015.1 GCA_900317015.1 uncultured Erysipelotrichaceae bacterium
ATATTTAAACGCTCAGATGTCTTAATGGCGACATAATCATTGACATTCGGTTCAATGACTTCACCAGCAACACCGATCGGCTGGAAACTTGATTCGTTTAAAGCGTTATAGTTTGTTTCTTCTTTTTCAAAGACAAAGACAACTTCAGCACCAGATTTAGGTTCAACACCGGTCATACGCTTGTAATAATCTTTGTTTAGATAGATGGTCGTATGGGGAATAACGACAACATCATAAATAGGGATTACGATCATAATTATTTATACCTCCTTAGCACGGTTTAGCACTCAGACTAGCGAGTGCTAATCGAAGAGCTAAATATAAGTCTCTGCAAGAGAGACGAAACCTTGACACCTGTCTAGGTTACTTTAAGAATACTCTTTACCTTGACATATGTCAAGTTTTTTGGCTATAATTTTTTTGGAGATGAGCGAGATGTATAAAGGACATAATAAAACCGCATGTACAAACCAGCAGGCCATCAGTGAGGCATTCTTGAAATTATTACAGAATGAACCTTATGAACAGATCACGGTCAGTGAACTCTGCAAAGAAGCAGGGGTGTCACGTCAGACATTTTATACATTGTTTCAGAAGAAAGAAAATGTTCTGCTTTATGAGATCAATAAGAATTATGGGTTTTGTTGCCAATGTGACTGCACGAAGGAAAATGTAAAGAAGCTCTTTACGAACTATCTGAAAGAGAATCAGTCGTTCTTAAAGATCCTTATTGATCAGGGGTATTCAAATTTGCTTTATGATACATTTTACGAAGCATTCAAAGGTTTTAAGGATGAATATTATGCTTCCTTTATCGCTGGTGGCATGATCAGCATGATCCAGAAGTTTGTCGAGAATGATACCCCGCTTGAGGTGATCAATAGGGTTTTAGAAGAATTATCTTTTGACTGAAAAAATAGGACGAGAGTCCTATTTTTTGCGCCACAACTTTAATGTTTTTAGTAATTTTACTCGATCTTTTTCATCAAGCTTACGCACTTCGTTAAGAATCTCATAATCGACACCATTTGCAGTATAGTTTTCGTCAGCTGTGCCGACTAGGTAATCGATGGATACCCCAACAAGTTTCGCATAAGCAGCCAGTTTATGTAAGCTCATTGCGATACGGTTGTTTTCAACGTTGCTCACATATCCTGGTGTGACCCCTAGCACCTGGGCAACTTGGTTTTGCGTCAAGTGGTTCTGGATACGAAGTTCCTTAATTGTTTCACCTAAACGATATTCTTCATCCATAATTTTCTACCTCTTTATCTTCTTGATATAATTATACATAAGAATGAAAGCGTTTTACATGAAAAAATGAATTTAGTAAAAAAATAAAATGTTTTTAGAATAGATAATATGGGAAATATTCCGTATTTAAATTTGATAATAAATTAACATGAATAAATGGGGATTTATTGATGATGAAATCTCCTTATGAAGAAGATTATTCTTCAATTTTAAGGCGAAAAGAAAAGGAACCGCTCTCCAACAGTTCCTTCCTCGTATAACCAAAAGGTTATACAGTCCTTCTTCTTTGGCGAGTTTACCAGACTCGCCAACCACCTTTTCCATTGTCCTATCTCTAGGACAATTACATTATAATCCATTTGATTTAAAAATCAACGACAAAAGATGTTGTTTTTTCCTTACAAGCACGCTACTGATAATATAGTTGTTTTTATCCTCAAATTGATTTATATTGTATTGAGGATGTGAAGACGATGTTTGAAAGACAAAAATTAAATAAAAAATATGAAAAAATCCACTATAAATCGGCTCCAAAACGTTATAAATCGAAACCTTCACGTAAGATGAAGGAGTTTTATACACGTGGCTATAAAAAGCCTAAGAGTAAACCTGTCGATCAGGTCAACTTCAAAATTCCTCATGAAGGTCTCAAACCAAAGAAGCCTCAGAAAGAATATCAATTTAAGGATATTTCAAGGAAAGCAAGAGCTGAGCTATATACTTATAAAGAAAAGAAACCAACCCGTGACGATGCCAGTGGGATCCGTTTCCGTAAGACACGTGGTGTTGGTCCGCTTTATAAGGGGAATGCTGTCAATGATCAGGTCAACCATAATGATGCACAAAGTAAGCTGAGACGTAAGTTAGAAAGATTAAGGATCTTCTATTTAGTCGTTACCGTTTTCGGTCTGTTAGGGCTCTTTACAAGCATCTATTTTAGAGTGGTTTTCCCAATGATCATGTTTATGATCTTAACGCTTTTTGCGTTATACAACTGGTATACATGTCATGATTAATCATGAACAAGGGCACAGATGATGATCTGTGCCCTTGTTAATTCTATAATTAATGTTCACGAATGACTTTGATCGTCTGAATAATGATCGTTGGGATCAAGGCTAAAACAACGACAAGACCAAACTGGGAAAGGGTGATTGGGCTGACGCTGAACGCATGTCGAATAAATGGTACAAATGAGACCAGTAAGACAAGGATCACACCGATCAGGAAGGCGTAAAGTGAATACATATTACGCTTGAAGCCTAATTTAAAGAGGCTTTCTTTAGAACGGCAGTTAAAGCCATGTAGTAAACGAGCTAAAGTCAATGTAATGAAGGCTAATGAAGAAGCCATATTGGCATCTTGACCGTTACCGACATAAAAGGCGATTAAGACAACGATCGCAATGAGGATGCCTTCTGACATCATCGTTTTGATAAAGCTCTTATTCATTAAGCCTTCGTGAGGATCTCTTGGTTTCTGTTTCAAGACCGTCTCATCACCAGGTTCCATACCGATGGCTAAGGCTGGCAGAGAGTCTGTGACTAAGTTGATAAAGAGCAGCTGAACGGCTTTGAATGGGATTGGTAAAGCTAACAATGAAGTATAGAGGACGGCAATGATGGCCGACATATTTCCTGATAATAAGTAGAGGATCGCATTTTTAATATTGTTATAAATGACACGACCATTCGCAACGGCTTTAATGATCGTCGCAAAGTTATCATCCGCTAAGATCATGCTAGCGGCATCTTTAGAAACTTCTGTTCCGGTGATGCCCATCGCTACACCGATATCGGCTTTTTTAAGAGCAGGGGCATCATTGACACCATCACCGGTCATGGAAACGATCCGGCCAGCTTTCTGCCAGGCATCAACGATACGAATCTTGTTTTCTGGAGAAACACGAGCATAAACAGAAATATGAGAGACACGACGATCGAGTTCTTCATCGCTCATGGCGTCTAATTCCATACCTGTTACGGCTTCATCGCCTTCTTCGAAAATACCGATCTGTTTGGCAATGGCAGTGGCCGTGACTTTGTGGTCACCAGTGATCATAACTGTACGAATACCCGCTTCTTTAGCATCTTTAACAGCCTGGATGGATTCCTCACGTGGTGGGTCGATCATCGAGATCAGACCAATAAAGGTATAGTTATTTTCTGTTTCTAATGTTAATGGTTCATCACTTTCTTTATAAGCAAAGGTCAAGACACGGAGACCGTTTCTTGAAAAGGCATCGTTTTGAGCGAGAATCTCTTTTTTATCATCTTCAGTCATTGGACGAACACCTTTTGCGTCACGAATATTCACACAGCGATCAAGCAAGACATCGATTGCGCCTTTGGTGAAGACTGTTGGTTCGCCATGGATGATATGTTTTGTACTCATTAGCTTACGATCGCTATCGAAAGGTAATTCTTCAGTTCTTGGCAGATTGTCTCTTAAGAGATCGTTAGTCATATCATGAATGCCGGGAACCTTGTTATACATTTCAAGTAAAGCATATTCTGTTGGATCACCGATGCCGACGCCATCAACGATACTTGAATCGTTTGCTAAAACGGCATCATATAATAAATAACGATGTAACTGATTTGAGAGATCTAAGTTCTCTGGATCAAGAAGCTGATGATCGATATAGATCTGCTGGACTGTCATTTTGTTCTGTGTCAATGTCCCAGTCTTATCAGAACAGATTACGGATACACAACCTAAGGATTCAACCGCGGATAAGTTTTTGATGATGGCATTTTCTTTGGCCATACGCTGTGTCCCCATAGCCTGGACGATCGTGACGATCGAACTTAAGGCTTCTGGAATCGCCGCAACGGCTAAAGCGACCGCAAAAAGCAAGGCATTCATTAATGGCATCTTACGCCAGATCTCTAAGGCAAAGACAACAACGCAGATGATCATGATGCCGATGGCTAAACGGGCACTGAACTGGTCAAGGGAACGCTGTAATGGCGTCTTACGATCTTTGGTTTCATTCATCAATGTGGCAATCTTACCAAGTTCGGTATTCATTCCCGTATCTGTGACGACATAAAGGCCACGACCGTTGGTGACTAATGAACCAGAGAAGACCATATTTTTACGATCGCCTAAGGCTGCTTCACCGGCGATTGGATCGACGATCTTATCGACATTTGTGGATTCACCAGTCAAAGATGATTCATTGATCTGTAAAGAATAACTTTCTAAGACACGGCCATCACCACAGACGACATCACCGGCATCTAAGTTGACGATATCACCCGGTACGACATTGACGGAATCTATTTCAATCTTGGTGCCATCACGGATGACCTTCACCTTAGGAGATGAAAGAGACTTCAAAGCTTCGAGGGATTTTTCGGCTTTGACATGCTGGACCGTTCCTAAAATGGCATTCATCACCAGGACGAATAAGATTACAAATGTACTCTCCATATCACCAGTAAATAAAGAGACACAGGCGGCCACGATCAATACGATGACCAAGAGGTCCGCAAATTGAGATAGGAAGACTTGAAGGACGGATTCCTTCTTTGTCTCCTGCAGTTTGTTTTCACCATAGGTCGAAAAAGCTTTTTCTGCTTCATCTTGAGTCAGACCGCTCATTCTTGAATGTAGTTCTGTCAGGACTTTTTCACTGTCCATTTGATACCACTTTTGCATAGTTTTTCCTCCTTTATAGGGAGATAAAAAAATGAGACTTTCACATTCAAAATGAATGCAAAAGTCTCACCATTTAAATCTCAAGCGGGGATCATTCCCGGGTCTGGCGCTTAAGATGCAGTTTCCTGCCAGTTACTCCCTTTTGTTAAAAACAGTATAATTCGAAAGATTTGAGAAGACAAGGGAAATTTAAGAATCATATGAGATCGCTGCATGATTTCCTTTCAAATCTACGAAATTCGACAAAATAGAAGAAATGTAGAATTTTTAACAAAGTGGCAAGAGTGCTTCTGTTTTTGTGGTGAATTCTTGATTAGAATGAGGCCATACAAAGAAATGAATTTGGATGTACTTAAAATGATTATGAATAAAACATGATCACCGAATGTATAAAGATACCGGTGGAAGATCTTCTTCCCGCTGTTGATGTGGAAAAGATTTATTATTTAAGAAAGAATACTAGGCAAATTCCTGATGGGTCGGCGGCGACTACGATGTCGATGGCCATGAAGTGACGTTTGTTTATCACTTGATGACATGTGAAATGCCACAAGTCGGCGTTGTTTTCTCTGATCGTTTCACATTCTCTGATGTAACGTAATTTTTACCTTGATACGAAAGAAAAGGCACCGCCGTCTCTGGATCAGTTACCTGCATTAAATTTACTGTTGCATAAAATCGCTTCATTATGTATCATGTGCCCGTGGCTCCTTTGTTTAGTTTATTTGCAATTCTATTTAATAGGAACCACACCTAGAAAGCAGCACCTAAAGGGTGTAGACATACAAAAGGTACATTGATTCATAATGACGGAAATCATTTGAATTAATGTACCTTTTTACATATACATAGTTATATAGATTTTATTACAAGAATTATTCAGGTTATACTAAGATGAGGGCGAAATAGAAACCAGGATATATGTAAATATTAGGGTGGTCCTTGGAAAGAGAAAAATACCAAGAATAGGTAAAATTTTCATTTTCGTGAGTATTTCACTTGCGGGAATTAAACCTATTGGATTAATATGTAGGTGAGGAAAGGTGATGTCTATGAAAAGTGTACTCATTAAAGATACGACCCGTGAAGAACGATTAAAGATCATTCAGGACGGACTGAACTGTAATGATTCTGCTGGCTGTGAAAACTGCAGTGGCTGTGGTGTCTTTGGTGCCGGTGATCCTTTTGAAATGTATCGTGATTACATTGAAGGAAAGCGTGAGATCAAAGAAATCAATATGTCTTTCGTCGCCCGCATGTTTGTCCGTGGACGTAATGAAAATCCAAATGAATGAAGTAAAAAGGCTGGGCTTGCGCTCAGTCTTTTGTTTGGTGGTCATTGTAGGGAATTTTGAGTTACCAGTAATACTGGACAATGACATCTGGTTTGTGTGATTTGATTGAATCAAATTGGAATTTTGCCCGCTAGGGCAACGTTATGTTATTTTTGATATATTGGGATATGGGATTTAATTGAGAAACATAACATGAAGAATCACTGCTTGGGACACAGTGAGATACCGCTTTATTGGGAGAAAAAACGATATCAAATGATTATTTTCATTTTCATAATTCCCCTAACTCGACTATTAATTTAGCACAAAACAGCTTGAGTGACAACCCGTTTTTTTCATGAAATGAAAACTCTTTCGTAAAGAGAATGTCGATCTCTGAAATGATGATAAAAAGGGCAAAATACGGATTTTTATCCAAAGTGTAAACAAGTGACTTTGAAAGTGACACGTTAGTGATGGCTTACATATTAATGATATACATTTTTTATTCCTTTCTGCTTTCATTTTTGTACCTTGAACTTGATTTTTAGGATCAAATTTACTCTTGATCGTATTTGTGTTAAAGTGAAAGGCAAAAGGAGGCATACATATGATTTCAGCCGCTATTTTTGATGTGGATGGGACTCTGCTTGATTCGTTAAGCATGTGGGAAAAGATCGATGAACTGTATCTTTCTCGTCATGGTATTCAGGTCAGTAAAGAGATCAGCCAGACACTTTTTACATATTCATTAGAAGAAGGCGCTCGATATATGAAGGAACAATTTGGCATCGCTGATCCGATAGACAAAATGATGCAGGATCTGATCGATCTCTCAATGGATTTCTATGAACATCAGGTTCCAGTGAAAAAGGGCGTTGTGAAAGTTCTTGATTATTTACAGGATCGTCATGTGCCAATGGCCATTGCGACAAGTAATTCACATGAGGTGGTCACAGATGTTTTATTGGCGCATCACTTAGATCATTATTTTAAGAAAGCTTTTACGGTCGATGAAATTGGTATTGGAAAAGAGTCACCTGATATTTATTTAAAGGCTTGTGATTATCTTAAGTCCAGACCACAAAATACCTTAGTCTTTGAGGACGCTTATCATGCCATCAAGACTGTGAAAGATGCGGGCTTTATTACTGTGGGTTGTTATGATGCCTTCAGTGATCAGGATCAGAAACTGATTAAAAAGAAAGTGGATTATTATGTTCATGATATGGACGAGATCCTTCCCTCTTTAAAGGAGGCCAGCATCCATGGGTGATATTTATTATGAAACAGTAGGAACTGGTATGCCAGTTATCTGTCTTCATGGCAATGGTGAAAACCATAAGATCTTCAATGAATTAGCAGAAGATCTAAAAAATGATTATCAGCTCATTTTGATCGATTCTCGCTATCAGGGGAAATCGGTGAAAAAAGGGTCGTTGAGTCTTGATGTGATGAGTGATGATGTCATGCATGTAGCTGATGAACTCCAATTAGATCAGTATTCAGTGATCGGCTTTTCTGATGGAGCTAATATTGCTTTAGAGCTTGCCAAAAAAGATCGACGCATGATCACGGGAATCTTATTATCGCCAAATAGCTCACCAAAAGGCATCAAAGGCATCTATCGTTTCCATTACTGGATGCAGCTAATCTTCTTGGTGCCATTCTGTATTTATAACAAGCAGGCAAGAAGAAACTGGAAGCTGATCCGCTTTATGTTTAAGGAGCCACATTTTACAAAAGAAGTATTATCAAAGATCAATACACCGATGCTTTTATTATCGGGCAGTCATGATATGATTAAGAAGGAAGATATTGATTTTATTGCCGAGTGTCTGCCACATTGTGTTTCGGAAGTGATCGATCCGTCCACACATTTTTTATTAAGAGATGCATACACTCAGGTATTAGAAAAAATAAGGGGGTTTCTCTATGCAACAAAGACCGACGCTTACCATCAATAATGTCACTTTTGGTGATGGTAAGGTAAAGATCTGTTTACCAGAAGTAGAAAAAAGTGAAGAAGCCATTTTAAAGACGATCAAAGGCTATGAAAAATTATCAGGCTGGGACGTATTAGAAGTGCGACTTGATTTCTTTGATCAAATCCATGATGCTAATGCCATCAAAGTCCTTTTAAATAAAGTCAGACAGGCCACTTCACGTCTGATGCTTGTAACGCTACGTACCAAAAGAGAAGGCAGTGCTTTAGATGTTAATGATGAAGATTATTTGAAGATCATTACGTCCATCTGTGAAAGTGGTGTCTGTGATCTTGTGGATATCGAATTAACACGTGGGGATGATCTCATTAAACAGTGTGAAGAAGTTGCCCACGCACACAATGTGAAAGTGATCATTTCTAAACATGACTTTGACAAGACGCCAAGTCAGAATGAAATGGAATCTCTACTTTATAAGATGAATGAATTATCTGGAGATATCTTAAAGCTTGCCGTCATGCCTCATGACAAAGCGGATGTGATCGAACTGTTAGGAGCCACAAGAGCAGTCAGTACCCATGTGCATGCGCCTTTGATTACGATGTCGATGGGTAACCTTGGTTCGATCTCGAGAGTCATTGGAGGAGAATTTGGTTCGACGATGAGCTTTGCGACAGCTGGCAAAGCCAGCGCACCTGGGCAGGTATCGTTAGAAAAAATGAGTGGATTATTGAAGGGTGTGGAAAAATGATTGATCTTCAGAAGGCAAGAGTTGCTTTTAAAAACTATGCAGCAAACTATGATCCAAGCGAAGATTTAATTCGCTTAAAGATCGTGCATACATATGCCGTTATGGATAAAACACAGGAATTATGTGAAATGATGCATAAAAGTCAGGAAGAGACAGATCTTGCCATGTTAATTGGCTTGCTTCATGATATTGGACGTTTTGAACAGTTTGTTCGTTATGGGTCTTATGTAGATTATGAAACGATCGATCATGCACAGCTAGGCAGCGATATCTTATTTAAGGATGGTTTGATCCGTTCTTTTATTGATGATGATCAATATGATGAGATCATTAAGAATGCTATTGAACAGCACAATAAGTTTCGTGTCAAAGATGGCTTTGATGAAGAAACGATGTTCTATATTCATATGATTCGTGATACGGATAAGTTAGATAACTTTAGAGTGAAAGAAACAGAAAAAGTCGAAACACTGATGCGCTGTGATATGGATACGATTGAGAATGAAAGCATTACACCTAAGGTCTACAATGATTTTAAGAATCATAAATTGATCTTTGGACCAGATCGACAGACGCATTTAGATATGTGGATCTCACTGGTCGCATTTATTTATGATATGAATTTCAAGGCTTCACTTGTATATGTTAAGGAACATGATTATATCAATGCATCCTTTGATCGTGTACATCCTCGTCGTGAAGACGTGAAAGCACAGTATGAAGAATTAAGACAAGTTGCCCTTGATTATGTAGCCTAAAAGAGCCGGATGGCTCTTTTTACTTGATGAAATCAAAAAATATTGCCTGGGAAATAAATTCAATGAACTTTTTGGACAACGTGTA
>ONFH01000165.1 GCA_900317015.1 uncultured Erysipelotrichaceae bacterium
CTGGTCAAAATTTGACTTAAAAATTATAAAAATTGAAAGAAAATAGGATTGTTTTGTGATATTGTTCTATAAGCGAAGATAGTATATAATTTGTTTGTTATGAAAAATGAGGAAAATATATGGTATATAATGTAATCACAAATAAGAAGTGGCAGAAAGTTGCTTTTATAATCGCTTCTATGGGTTATGTCATTATGGCAATATTAGCCTTTACAAGTTTTAAAAGATTATCCTGGTATCAAGACGTTCGTACGTTTTTAGATCAAACTTATTATCATGTTTTTCAGATCTTAGGCATCATCGTGATCCTGAGGGCTGGCATTCAATATTATGAAGACCATGATAATACGATCTTAGAAACGATCCCAATTTTTGTGTTCGAACATTTTCTGCTTGCTTTCATCTTTATCTTTTTTATCATTGACTTTAATACCCTTATGGGGGTAGGGGCTTTACGACGTGCCTATACATTAAGAGCTTTATTCTATATCTTGTTAGCAGGAAGTCAGTATGACTATGAAGAGTATCTGCCATGGCTTTCATTAGCGTCTTTAGCAATGATGGTGGCCTGCATCGTCTGTTCTAAACAAGGTATGATTGCCGATGTTCTTTATAAGCGATCAGCCGTTTCAATTGGGCATTCTTTAGGCTATGTCTGGCCATTAACGTTTCATGCACACTTTTTGATCTTAGTTTTATTGTATTTAGTGATCAGACGAGAACATTTTACGATTTGGGAGATGCTGATCCTCTTAGCCGCCAATACTTATATTGGATTACTGACAACGGCTAAGACGGCAATGATCCTTGCTTACGTCGTGGTCATTCTCGCTTATGTCTTACACTTTGATCCAGTCAGAGAGAAACTCAGTGCACTCTTTCAATGGGCTTACGCCTTTGTGATTGGGATTCCAGTGATCTCCATGCTTTGTTCCATCATCTATAATGGAAACCTTGGAGTCTGGACATTCCTTGATCGTGTTTTGAATAATCGCCTGCGTCTTCAGCATAATGCCTTTCGTCAGTATGGCTTTGCCTTTTTGGGACGTAATGTAAAGTGGGTCTCTTTTGGTACCAATGCCAAGTCGATCAAAGAAAGTGATTATAACTATGTGGATAATACATTTTTAAAGACCGGTTATGATTATGGTCTAGGACTATTGTTATTCTTTGTGGCGGGCTTTGCTTATAGTATTCATACATTTATCAAGAAAGAAAACTATACGGGGGTACTCTGTATCGTTGTTTTATTCTTGTTAGGGATCCTTCAGCATCAGCCTTTTGAGATCACATTTAATCCGCTCATTTTCACTTTTGCACCGCTCTTTTTAGTGACAAAAAGTGATATTACAAGTTCCATTGAACGCATAAGAGAGGCCTCATAATACGAAAATATGTGATATTTCATAGTTTTTTTGAGATAAAACTTGCTTCATTGCTTTGTGTGTGTATAATGATTCATGACTTTTTAAAATAAGGAAGGTATTGCATTATGAAGAAAAAGAGAAAGATAAGCGCCTGGAAACTAATACTTCCGATCCAGTTGATTGCTTCCGTATGTCTTGTTTATACGGTTGCTAAGATGAATTTATTACCAAATAGACTGATCGTTTATTTAGTCATTGCCTTAATCGTCGCATTTGCGATCTGCGGCCGTCTGATGATTCCATTTAAGAAATTAGGCGTAGGCAAGCATGGTCGTCGTTCAATGGCCTCTGAAGTGATGATGGTCGTTGGCAAGATCCTTTCTTTAGTATTAAGTATCGTCTTATTGATTGGGACGATCTATGCGACAAATACATCCCAGTCGATCAAGAAAGTGGCTTCTAATACCGTCACGACGACAACTTATAATTTATATGTCTTAAAATCTGATAAATACACAAAATTATCCGATTTAGCAAATGATAAGATCGGCTATTTCAATCATGGAAAATCAAAGTCTTATGATAAAGCTAAAGCCAAGCTATCTGATGCTTTAACATTCCAAGTTGCCAACTATACGACAACGGATGCTTTAGCGGATGCCCTTTATGATAATAGTGTCGAAGGCATCTTCGTTTCGGAATCTTATGGGACGGTTATTAAGAAAAGACATCCTTCCTTTGATAAAGATACCAAGATCTTATGGACTGTCACAGTGACGACAAGTGATAATGTCGCGACGACAAATAAAGATATCACAAAGCAGGCATTTGTTTTATATGTCGCTGGTGTCGATTCCCGTGGCTCTGTCACAAAGACATCACGCGCTGATGTCAATATGCTCATTACGGTCAATCCAACAACTCATCAGATCTTATTAACAAGTATTCCTCGTGACAGCTTTGTCGCCTTGGCGAATACAAACTATGAATATAAAGATAAATTAACACATGCATGTCTATTCGGGACTGATAATTCAGTCAAGACTGTTGAACATTTAATGGATATTGATGTGGACTTCTATGCCCGTGTCGGCTTTACGATGATCACAAAATTAGTCGATGCCGTTGGTGGTGTGAAGATCTATTCAGAAAAGGCCTTTATTCCTTGGACAGACCATAGTGTTCATGTCAAGAAAGGCTGGCAGACGATGAACGGGAAAGCCGCTTTAGCGTTCGCCCGTGAACGTCATGCTTATGAACAGGGGGACCGTCATAGAGCGGCCAACCAGCAGACGGTCATCAAGGCCCTCATTAATAAAATGACAAGTTCAACGACTTATTTGACACATTATAATCAGATCCTAAGTGCGATTGCTGGATCATTCCAGACGAACTTATCGGAAGATCAGATCTCTAAGCTTGTGAAATATCAGCTCAGTGAATCTCCTAAATGGGAAATGATGTCAAGTGTCCTCAATGGGAACTCAGAAAAGGTCACTGGTGGTTATTTAATGCCAAACTCTTCTCTGTATTACATGATCTTAGATCAGAAATCTGTCAATAAGAATAGACAGTATATCATCAATATGGAAGCCAATAAGAAGATCACTGTTGCCCAGGATGCAACATTAGATGCCGACGGCACCGATGGCACGGATGAAAATCCTACTGCTACGGAAACAACAGGTTCATCAAGTACGTCAAAGACAACGACTTCTTCTACAACTTCCACGGCTACAAATTAAACGAAAGGCTCAACACGAGCCTTTTTTTGCGTCATATGAAAATAAAGAATTAATGAAATAACATTGATATTACGCAAAGGAGTGTGTTATAAATGGAGTTGAATGAGGTATTCTTTAGGACTGTAAAGGATGACCGATTTGTAGTATAATGGGAGCGCAAATATATCATTAAAAACAAAGGAAGAAATCTATGAAAAATACTTTTTATAGGAAGCTGCTTGCAGTTCTTTTAATCGGAATAGAATCTCTGATCTTTTATCTGCTTTTTAAAGCGATGAGCATCAATATGTACATGTTCAAGCAATCTATAGGCTTGTATATCATCTACATGCTCCTATGCGGGCACTATAATATTAAGGATGATCTTGTCTTTGAGGAAATCAAGCATGTCTTTCAGGCCACGATCATTTACATGATCACATTTGCCATTATCATGCCCTATTCCCAGCATACAGATAAACGTCGTTACATTATGATCTTAGCCATCATCATGTTCTTCGTGAGTATCTTCTTAAATCGAACATTACGTATTGTCATGCGTCATCGATTAACGAAAAAGACGTTAGTCATCGGTACGAGCGAAGATTCCTTACGTTATGCAAGATTATATAATAATAACCGTTTTGCCATCACGGAAGTGTTAGGCTTTGTCAATTTAAATACAGATCCTCGTTTTCATCAGACCTTTGATAATGTCATCAGAGATGACTGGAACCGTTTTGCGGATGCGCCAATCTATGATTACCAGGATCTAGCGAAGATCGTTAAAGAAGAGAAGATCGATCAGATCACGATTGCGGACTCTTCGATGAGCCAGGAAACGTTCGACTTAGTCATTAAGGACTGTATTCCACTCAGTGATTCGATCCAGTATATGCCACAGGATAACCACATGATGAACTTCTCAAGTAGTATTCATGATTCTGATGGCTTACTGTTGATTTCTGCCAGTCGTAATAAAGTATCCATCTGGTCACGTTTTGCCAAAAGAGCCATCGATATTCTCTTTGGCTTGATTGGTTCCATCATCACGATTCCACTGGCTTTGATCGTCAAGATCATGAACCTTGTTCATGGCGATCATGGGCCAATCTTCTACAAGCAGATGCGTGTGGGTCGTGATGGAAAGCCACTTGGTATTTATAAGTTTAGAAGTATGGTCACAAATGCCGATGAAGTGTTAGAACATTTACTTGCTACGGATCCCGCAGTGAAGGAAGAATGGGTCCGCAGTGCCAAATTGAAAGATGATCCACGTATCACCCCAGCTGGGAAGTTCTTACGTAAGACATCACTAGATGAATTCCCACAGTTCTTCAATGTCCTCAAGGGGGACATGAGCTTAATTGGCCCACGTCCTGTCATTGAAGAAGAATTAGAGTGGTATGGTGATCGTAAAGATAAGTTCTTAAGTGTTCGTCCGGGATTGACCGGTTACTGGGCCTCACATGGGCGCAGTGATGTCGATTATCCAGAACGTTGTGATCTAGAATTATATTATATTGACCACCAGTCGATCTTAGTCGATATGGAGATCGTCATTAAAACAGTGACTGGGGTCTTAGCAGGAGAAGGTGCACGATGAAAAATATTAAAGTCATAGTAGCGTCACATAAGAAATACCGTATGCCGGATGATCCAATGTATTTACCAGTTCAGGTTGGTTCTGAAGGGAAAGAGGATCTCGGCTATCAGCGAGATAATGAAGGAGATAATATTTCTTCCTTAAATCCTTATTTTTGTGAATTAACAGGTCTTTACTGGGCCTGGAAGAACTTAGATGCCGATTATATTGGCTTAGCCCATTATCGTCGTCATTTCAAAGGCAAACAGAAAAGTAAAGATCCTTTTGAAGAAGTTTTAACATTAAAAGAGGCTGATGCCATCTTTGATCATACGGATATCATCGTTCCTCAAAGACGTCATTACTATATTGAGACGATCTATTCTCACTATACGCATACGATGATGGGGGAACCATTAGATGAAGTGCGTAATATCATCGCCAGAAAGTATCCACAGTACTTATTAGCCTTTGATGATCATATGCAGGAACGTTCACAGCACGCTTTCAATATGATGATCATGAAGAAAGATAAGTTTGATGAATACTGTGAATGGATGTTTGATATCATCTTTGAACTCTATGATGAATTTAAAGATGCCGATTATAATGCCTTCCATGCCAGATTCCCTGGACGTATCAGTGAACGTTTATTAGATGTCTGGCTGATGACGAAAAAATATGACTATGAAGAAGTTCCATTCATCTATATGGAAAAGATCAATAAAGCTGCAAAGGTCGGTGGCTTCTTAAAGGCCAAGATCTTTCATAAAAAATACGGAGAAAGTTTTTAAAGGAGAAACCTATGGCACAATATGATTACTTAGTGGTAGGGGCTGGCCTTTTTGGCAGTATCTTTGCCCATGAAGCAAACAAGTTAGGAAAGAAAGTTTTAGTGATCGATAAGCGTGATCACATCGCTGGAAATATCTATACAAAGGAGATTGAAGGTATCAATGTCCATATGTATGGCGCTCATATCTTCCATACATCAAATAAGGAAGTCTGGCAGTATATCAATCAGTTTGCAGAATTTAACAGATTCACAAACAGTCCAATTGCCTACTATAAAGGACAGGTGTATAACTTACCATTCAATATGAACACGTGGTCTAAGTTATGGCCAGATGTGAGAACACCTAAGGAAGCCAAAGCGAAGATCGCAGCTGCCATCAAGGAAGCTAACATTACAGAACCTAAGAACTTAGAAGAACAGGCGATCTCACTTGGTGGAAAACAGATCTATGAGATCTTTGTGAAAGGCTATACTCAGAAGCAGTGGGGCAGACCTTGTACAGAGTTACCTGCCTTCATTATTAAGCGATTACCATTTAGATTCACTTATGATAATAACTACTTTAATGATGACTATCAGGGCATTCCTATCGGTGGTTATACAAAGATCATTGAAAAGATGTTAGATGGCATCGAAGTAAGATTAAATACAGACTTCTTAGAAAATAGAGAAGAATTTGAAAATATTGCCGACAAGATCGTCTATACTGGTATGATCGATCAGTACTATGACTACAAGTTTGGTGAACTCGAATATCGTTCATTACGCTTTGAAACAGAAGTCTTAGATGAAGAAGACTACCAGGGCAATGCGGTCGTCAACTATGAGGAATATGAGATTCCTTATACAAGAATCATTGAACACAAGCATTTTGAATTTGGCAAACAGCCTAAAACTGTTATCACCCGTGAATATCCAGCCAACTGGAAGCGTGGGGATGAACCATACTATGCCGTCAATAATGATAAGAACAATGCTTTATATGCAAAATATAAAGCATTAGCTGATGAACAGAAGAAAGTGATCTTCGGTGGACGTCTTGGTATGTACAAGTACTTCGATATGGATGATACGATCGAAGCAGCACTCAAGTGTGTGAATGAAGAATTA
>ONFH01000084.1 GCA_900317015.1 uncultured Erysipelotrichaceae bacterium
TCTTATATTCAGAATCAGTGAGGGGGCATTCATCCACGCCCATATCAGAGATATGGACGTGGTACTCTGCCCTTTTTAATAGAAGAAAACGGCACCACAATATATGGTGTCGTTTTTAATCGATTTTATTCAAATGGGAAAGTATAGTTTAAATGATATTTGTCTCTGATCTCAATGAATTCCTTCTGAACACTTTCACCAACAGGAATCCCTAAGTCTTTACGCTTCTGATAAGCTAAGTATTCCTTTTCACCAGCCGTATAGATACGATTTGCACCGGGGGCTTTCTGTGAGTTTCTTAACTGACGACAGATTTCACCAGCAGTCTTTCTAAAGACGTCTTCACCACAGAAGAATTCTGGGTTGATGACAATAAAGAAATGTCCAAGTGGAATATGTGTTTTATTGCCATTCTCATCTTTACCAGAAAGCATCTTTAAGAACGAGCCACCACATAACGCAGCCGATAAGATCTCTACCACAGCGGCATAGCCATAGCCTTTATAGCCGGCATGTTCTTCACCAGCACCACCAAGTGGAAGTAAGGCAGCCTGTCTGTTTGTTAAAGCTTCTAGAATTTCATTAGGGCCTGTTAATGTAGAACCATCATGACTGATGACGATGCCGTCAGGAATCGGTTCATGATTTCTAGCATACACTTCAATCTTTCCTCTTTGCCAGATGGACGTGGCACAGTCTAAGACGAAATCAAATGGTTCATCAGTTGGTAGGGCAAATGTTAATGGGTTCGTTCCCATCATATTCTCAACACCAAAGGTTGGGGCAATTGATGGTCTTGCATCAGTTCCACAGATGCCAATCAAGCCCTGCTTGCTGGCCATCGTGGCCCAGTAGCCGGCAATTCCAAAGTGAGTGGAATTACGAATAGCAGCCATGCCCATGCCATATTTCTTCGCTTTTTCAATAATCATGTTCATGGCTTTATAGCTGGCCACCATCCCCATACCATCATGCGCATCGGCAACTAAAGTGGTTGGGGTATCCTTAATGATTTCAAAATCGGTAACTGGTTTTTGAATCCCGGCATTGATACGATCAATATAGATCGGTTTAAATCGATTACAGCCATGAGATTCAATGCCTCTACGATCACTCTCTAGTAAGACATCGGCGCAGATTTTAGCATCTTCTTTAGGCACACCAACAGCCACAAAAGCATCGATCATAAAATGATTCAGTAGTTTTTCATCAACGTATGGTCTTTGATCCATATATGTTCACCTCTATATTTATTTTAAAAAGAATAAAGAGAAAAATACATCAAAATCATAAATTCTAAAAAATTCGTATAAGCAGGCTTTCTTTCGAAAAATCATCTCAAATGAATGAAATATGATAAAATAAATGAAAGACAGGAGGAGCACATATGGATAAGATCGTATTAGGCTTGCTTGCACATGTCGATGCAGGAAAGACCACATTAACAGAAAGCCTGCTTTACTTAAGTGGGACAATAGAAAAACAGGGGAGAGTGGATCATCAATCTTCTTTCCTTGATTATGACAAGCAGGAAAGAGAGAGAGGCATTACGATCTATTCAAAAGTATCCTCTTTCAAGTTAAAGCATCATTTAGTCCATTTATTAGATACCCCAGGACATATTGATTTCTCTGGTGAGATGGAAAGAGCATTAAGTGCTCTAGATGCAGCTGTCTTAATTGTCAGTGGTTTAGATGGGGTTCAGTCGCATACGAAGACGATTTGGAAGCTTTTGAGAGATTATCATTTACCAACATTTGTCTTTGTCAATAAGATGGATCTCAGTCCTTTATCTAAGGACATATTACTCAAAGACTTGCATGATTTAGATAATAGTATCTTACCACTAGACGATCAAGAAGATGTAGCGACATGTTCGGATGATCTATTAGAGGAATATATGAATGATGGACACTTTCAAGATCAGACATTAAAGAAAGCAATTCATGATCGTCAGTTATTTCCTGTCATCTTTGGCTCCGCCTTGAAAAATGAAGGTGTTAAAGACTTAATGCATCTCATTGATACCTATGTCGATCCAAAAAGAGATGAACAGTTGAGTGGTATCGTCTATAAGATCGGTCATGATGATCATGAAAGACTGACATTCGTCAGACTTTCTGGTGGATCGTTAAAACCGAAAGATGATTTTCTAGGGGAAAAGATCAACCAGATCAGAAACTATCAAGGAGAAAAATATACCTTGTTAGATCAAGCAGAAGCAGGGGATATCGTGGCCTTAACAGGACTCAAAGAAACGTATGCGGGAGAGACCTTTGGGGATTACATCAGTCCTTCTTATGAATTAGAACCATTTATGCATTATGCCCTTCATTTAGAAGACAATGATCAGAAGACACAGATGTTAGCTAACTTAAAACAATTAAGTGAAGAAGAACCGCTTCTTCACTTAAAAATCAAAGATGGGGATCATATTCAAGTGTCTTTAATGGGAGAAGTCCAGATTGAAATCTTAAAGGAATTGATTAAGGAACGTTTTCATCAAAATGTCACGATTGATTCACAAAGTATTGCCTATAAAGAGGCCATCACCAAAACAAGTGAAGGGGTTGGCCATTTTGAACCATTACGTCATTATGCCGAAGTGCATGTTTTACTAGAACCTTTACCAAAAGGTTCGGGATTAGTCTTTGAAAATCACTGTCAGACCAATCTGCCACCCCATTTTCAAAGACTGATCATGACCCATCTTGAAGAAAAGGAACATAAAGGTGTCTTAATAGGGGCACCAATTACCGACATGAAGATTACCTTGCTTGGTGGAAAACATTCAGAAGTGCATACCGTTGGTGGAGATTTTAGAGAAGCAGCCTATCGTGCTGTGCGACAAGGGCTTATGATGAATGAATCCAAGCTACTAGAACCTTATGAACATTATGAAATCAAGATTCCTAGTTCCATGATTGGAAAGCTGTTCTATGATTTTGAAAATTATGAAACACCAGTCATCTCTAAAGATGATGGAAAAGTCGCTACTGTCATTGGTAGTGCCCCTGTGTCCTTCTTATATGATTATCAGAAGGAACTCCTGAGTTATACCAAAGGAGAAGGGGTCATTAGTTATTCTGATCCCTTCTATGATCAAGTCATCGATGAAGAGAAAGTTTTAGAAAATACATACTATGATCCAGAAGAAGATGTGGATGATCCTGTTGGCTCCATCTTCTGTGCGCATGGAGCTGGGTATTATGTGCCATATGATGAAGTGTATGATCATATGCATTTAGACCTCTTTACCAAAGAAAAAGAAGTTACCCATTTCACAAGCAATAAGATCCATATCAGTGATGAAGAAGCCAAAAGAGTCTTTGAATCCATTTATGGAAAACAAGAAAGAAAACTAGCCAAAGATTTCTATGGTAAGCCAAAAAAAGAAAAGCATCAGGAAGCCATGCAAGTATCTCAGAAGCCAGTCTGTTTATTAGTGGATGGCTATAATGTCATCTTTGCCAGTGATGAGTTAAATCAAAAAGCCAAAGATAACTTAGGCGCAGCGAGAGATACGCTTATAGATATGTGCACAAGCTATCAGGGCTATAAAGGATACACCTTGATCTTAGTTTTTGATGCTTATAAAGTGGAAGGTTCACTAGGCAGTACAAAACAGTACCATAATATCTATATCGTCTATACCAAAGAAGCCCAGACGGCAGATGCCTATATTGAATCTGCCACAAAACATTTAGCAAGAGATTATCGGGTGATCGTAGCGACCAGTGATAATCTTGAACAGAAGATTGTCATCGGTCATGATGCGTTGAGGATCTCTTCAAGAGAATTCTTAAGTGATATGACTCTAGTCTCACAAAATGAGATGGATGACTATCAAAGAAAGAACTGTAAATAAAAGATTAACGGTGTATTTACCGTAAAATATGATAGAGTTATTGATTTCAAAAATAAATTAAACTAGAATAATATTAAGAATAGGAGGGAGCGCTCATGACCTATAATGTAGAAAACAAGAGCTTTGATATCCGCCCAAATTGTGTTGTTGGGATTGGTGCATCCGCTGGTGGTCTAGAAGCCCTGCAGCAGTTTCTGACATTTTTACCAAGTGATACTGGAATGGCGTTTGTCATTATTCAGCACTTGTCACCAGATCATAAAAGTTTGCTTGTCGATATCTTAGGAAAATATACTGCGATGCCCGTGACGGAAGCTGAAGATGGAATGCGTGTTGAACGTAACCATATTTACCTCTTGCCACCAAAATATAATATTGAAATTATCTCAGATACTTTATATTTGAGTGAATATAATCATTCTCATATCAATCATCCAATCGATATCTTTTTCCGTTCCTTAGCCAATGCCTATGAAAATAAGGCGGTAGCGGTTATTTTATCAGGAACCGGCAGTGATGGAACGAATGGCATTCGTTCCATTAAAGAAAACAATGGGATGATCATTGTGCAGACACCAGATAGTGCCAAATTCGATGGGATGCCACGTAATGCCATTTCGACTGGCTTTGTAGATCTCGTCTTAAATCCAGATGCCATTGCCAGAGAGATGTCACATATCGCCAAATCGATGATCAACTCAGAAACAAAAGTGGAACTCAATGATTCCGACTTGATGAGTCAGGTCTTTGCGATTTTAAAGAATGTGACAAACATTAATTATACATACTATAAACAGACGACCGTGTTACGACGTATTGAACGTCGTATCGTGGTAACACATAACCGTTCATTACAGGATTATGTCAACTACTTATCAAATAATGAAGAAGAAGCAAGGCTTTTAGCAAAAGAAGTGTTAATTGGCGTGACACGTTTCTTTAGAGATCCGGATTACTTTGATGTCTTAAAGGATCGTGTGATTAAACAGATCGTTTTAAATGCCAAAGCTTCAGACTTGATTAGAGTATGGGTCGCGGGCTGTTCAACAGGTGAAGAAGCGTACTCTATTGCCATTTTATTTGCGGAAGTCTTTGAAGAATTAGGAGAGAAGCGAGATATTAAGATCTTTGCGACAGACTTAGATCAAGAAAGTATCAACTTTGCTTCTCGTGGTATTTATGGAGATAACATTATTGAAGATATCTCAGTGGCACGTTTATCACGATTCTTTACTCGTAAAGGATCAAAATATGTGGTCAATCATGAGATCAGACGGATGATCATCTTTGCGCAGCATAATGTCTTCCAGGATCCACCGTTTGGAAAGTTAGACTTGATCTCATGTCGTAACATGCTCATCTATTTCCAGACGATCCTGCAAAAGAACTTATTTAGTATCTTCCATATGGCTTTAAAAGATAAAGGCTACTTATTCTTGGGTAGAAGTGAATCTGTATCAAGCTTTGATACAGTGTTCCAGGCTTATTGTCCTAATGAAAAGATCTTTATTCATAATGCTCAGGGGAAAGCCCCTAGTCATGAACGTATTACCTATTCATTATCAAGTGTGGAAAACTACCTAGAACCATCACCTGTCGTTCATGCCAAGGATAACTATGATTCTAACTATACATCTAATGAATTAGATACAAAGATTCTTGAAAACTTAATGCCAGCAACTGTTCTTGTCGATGAAAAGAATGCTTTACATCATTCTTATGGTCAGTGTGCAGACTTTATTACCATCCCACCAGGACAGGTGACATTAGATATCTTCTCATTGATCCGTACGGACTTAAAGATTGCCGTCAGCAAGACTTTAAAGGAAGCACGAGAAAGTAATGCCCGTGTGACTTATGATAAGATTCCAGTCAAGATCACTGATCAGCCAGAATACATTACCATTGTAGCCACACCAGTTTCTGATAA
>ONFH01000002.1 GCA_900317015.1 uncultured Erysipelotrichaceae bacterium
AAGAAAAAAAGACCAGCCTGATCAACTAATGTTGAACAGACTGGCATAGATTTTCCATCTTCACTCTTAACTGAATGACATTGCCGATGTGCCCTTTCTAATTTAGAATACTGTAGTCTACACTTGTCCCGCTGATATGGCCTGGTAATTCCATACCGATTTCAACGCCTTCATCAAAACCGCCAGACATATTGTGCAGATCACGACCACCAACGCTCTTTTCTTTGAGCTGATGACCAGAAAGATACAAAATTGACGTATACTCATATCCATTATGAGAATAAAAACCAATCATCCCATGATGTCCAGAATAGGTATGAAAACCCATACGACTACCATCAGATTCTACATAACCATATTGATTGACGACTTTCTTGGCGGTCTTATTCTGATATTGATAGACATCACAATAAGGCATCATATCCTGATCCGCATAAGCAATCAATAGTTCGACCTGACCGTCGCCATCTAGATCAGTAAGATAATAGCCACGTAAACTTTCTGATCCAACTGGCTTTTTATACTTGTCTTCATAGGTCTGCACGACGTTCTTAAAAGCACTTTTCATTGCTTTACTCATGGAACTTGTCGCCGATTCTTCGGTAGATGCTGGCATCTTTTCTGATAGCGTATTACACAAATCATAATTTTTCTCTTGATAAGCATCCAGCCACTTCTGCATTGAATCATCAGCCGGTAAATTCTTATAAGCCGTTAAGGACTTGCCTGTGGCTTCTTTATAGAATGTCTTTGTGGACTTCGCTTTCACACTCACGGTCTTCGTCTTCTGTTTCTTTAAGTAACTGTTGAGATCATTGATCGTCTGTGAGACTTGATAATGATCCTTCTTATTTAATGTCAGAAGCTGATAATGTGATCCCACTTTACGAATGACATGATGATTCTTTGTCAATAAGATCACCTGTGCATCACTGACTATGGCATTTGTATTCGTCGCCTTCTTTTGCCCATGATCATGGTAAATGCCAGTAATGACAAATTGTCCTTCTCCATTTTCATAACCAATGAGTAATTCTAAAACATCATCCCCATTGACTTCATACATCACACAGCGTAATTCATTGATCGTTCGCTTATGCTTAACTGCGAGTTTCACTGACTGATACGTTCGCGGATAAGCTTTCTTGAGCTTGCTTTGCGATGTTGATAAGGAATCATCCACCGTCGCTTTATTGACACCATCGACATATTCCTTGACGACAGCGGCATAGGCTCCCTTCTGCACCTTGGCCTGCGGCTTTGCATCTTTCTTTGCGACCTGACGCACGCCAAAGTAAGAAGCACCGATCACCAAGGCGAGAACGATCACCCCTACAAGAATTCCTATTCCTTTATGTTTCTTTGGCTTCTTCTCTATTTGTGCTTCTTTTTGATGTAAATTCTCAAGCATCTCATCGATCATATCCCGTGTGATTTGTTTTTCACCATCAACATGTTCGACACTATGTGGTTCAAGGCCATGATCTTTCATATAAGAAAAGCCCACATGATCACTGAGCGCAATCAATTGATCATACTGCTCCTCTAGTGGAATATTTCCGGCTTTTCTCACATAGTCTTTATAAACGACATTGGCAAGATAGCCACTGATTTCTTCGCTTAAGCCAATGGAAAGCAGTTCATGATTTATGACTGCATAAGAGATCTTATACAGTTCAATGATGGCTTCTTCACTTCCTGCGGCCACCGCCTGTAATAATTTATGAGTCGGCTTCACTAAAGCCCCACAATGATCACAATACGCCTGGTCCTTGTTCAGTTCATGACCACATTTCCAACATTTCATACAACTCCCCCTTGTGGGAGCTATTATAATCTATTTTTTACAGCATGTAAAAGAGCGCCAGTTTTCTTGGCGCTCATCCTTATTTTCCTAATTCATTTGCCACTTTGATGGCCGCAAAGACATCTTCTGGTGTCACTGGGAATGGTAAATTATGAATCGTTTCCTCAGGGGCACAGCTAGCCTTGGCAGCTTCCATCAATTCTTCATCAGTGGCCTGATCTAAGCCTAAGTCTTTCAAGCATGTTGGTAAGCCGACCTTCTTACAGAAGCTGATGACTTCATTGATCTCGTCTTCACTCTTGTTTTCCATGACAAGCTGACAAAGTAAACCATAAGCGACTTTTTCACCATGAAGATAATCATGAGATTCTTTTAAGACCGTTAAACCATCATGGATGGCATGAGCAGCAGCTAAACCACCAGATTCAAAACCAACACCGCTCATATACGTATTGGCTTCAATAATATTTGTGACAGCTGGTGTGCACTGTTTATGCATAACAGCTAATTTGGCTTTATAGCCATCTTTGAATAATGTATCACGGCAACATTTTGCGACGGCCATGGCCGCATTTGTGACATGACCACCCGTCGTTGTCACTTTACCAGCTTCATTGCAGGCAGCGGCTTCATAGTAAGTTGCTAAGGCATCACCGATGCCGGCCACTAAGAAACGGACTGGGGCTTTGACAATGATATCTTCATCCATGATGACCATATCTGGATTGGCTTTTAATGGGAGATAATGATCAAAAGCACCCTCATTTGTATAAACAACAGACAAACGACTACATGGAGCATCTGTAGAAGCAATCGTTGGGACGATGATCATGCGAATATTAGCTGTATCCGCTACGGCTTTGGCCGTATCAAGTGTCTTCCCGCCACCAACGCCAATCACGATATCGGCATCGTTTAACTGATGAAGATGTTTCTGAATTTCATCATCAGAACATTCGCCGCCAAAGACGACGAATTCATAACTCATCTTTTCATCATCGAAGCCTTTCTTGATGGCTGGACCACATCTCTTTTCGTTAGATGGACTTGTCATGACATAAGCTTTATGACAGCCCATGGCTTTACAATATCCAGCAATTTTTGTGAGTTCTCCTTTTCCCTGTACATATGCACTTGGGGAACAAATAATTCTACTCATTTGATTTCCTTCTTTCTTGTGATTTCTTTAACTACATTATACTCCATATTTCACAAGATAGAGAAAAGAAAATATATAGGAAGGAACAAAGTCCTTATATTTCTATATTTTTTACAAAAAAGGCTTGAAGACCACAATGATTTAACTTAAAGGAATT
Source organism: uncultured Erysipelotrichaceae bacterium (assembly GCA_900317015.1). Lineage (GTDB taxonomy): Bacteria > Bacillota_I > Bacilli_A > Erysipelotrichales > Coprobacillaceae > Intestinibaculum. Next base: position 3,124 of record ONFH01000002.1, read on the forward strand.
TACGCATGTTACGTGTAGAGGAAAGCGGTCTTCTAGCCTGTGATTTGCAAAGTATATTGACCCTGCATCTTTACTATACGCAATAAATGGTAACGGTTACAAGACTAATCCTTTCTTTTCCAGAATATGAAAATCATAATAAAAATCGATTCTGCTTGAATAAAAAAGAAAAAATGATGAAAAATGCATACATTTCCTTATTGACGTTGAACAGATCTGATTTCTATTTAGTTTGCATTCAAACTAAATAGAAAGGGGTTTCCTATGAATCATTCATTTCATTTCTTAATTATGAAGATCTTTCACTATACCAACCGAGCGATGACCACGAAGACGCATCATCTTGATCTCTTCCCTGGGCAGCCAAAGATCCTGCAGATCCTCTTAGAACATGATGGGCAAAGTGCCAAGGAGATCGGCAAGCAATGTGTCATGGATAAATCGACGATGACCGGGCTCATTAAAAAAATGGAAGCCCGTGAACTCCTCACCCGCCAGCCTAGTGCTCAGGATAAGCGTTCCATGGATATCTTTTTAACAGAAAAAGGCAAAGAAAAAGCCTTACAAGTCAATGAGATCGGTGCTTTGATCGATGAGCAGGCACTATATGGCTTCAGTGATGAAGAAAAAGAAACACTTTTTAACTTATTGAATAGAGTTTTAGAAAATATGGAGGTCAATCATGAAACAAAATCTCGTTAAACGTTATTGTTTTTTCCTACTTGGATTACTGATCAATTCCTTTGGCATCGTGCTGATTACCAAAGAAGCTTTAGGGACATCCCCTATTTCCAGCGTTCCTTATGTCATCAGCCTCATTGACCCAGCTTTAAGATTTGGCTTATTGACATTTATTATGAATTCCATCTTTATTGTTTTACAGATCCTACTTTTAAGAAAAGACTTTGAACCTGTTCAGCTTTTACAGATCGTTGCCAATTTCATCTTCAGTTATTTCATTGATGTCTCTATGAAGCTTTTAGCGTTCTTAAACCCAGAAAGTATTGTCTTACGTCTGGTCATTTTATTACTTGGCTGCTGCGTCTTAGCCTTTGGCATTTCCATTGAAGTGGCCCCTCAGGTCATCACGGTCCCTGGTGAAGGCATCGTGAAAGTGTTGGCACAAGTGTTACATAAAGACTTTGGTAAAGTCAAAGTCGCTTTTGATACAACGTTAATGTGTACAGCTTTAGCTTTAAGTCTGATCTTCTTCCACCGTTTAAACGGCTTAGGTACTGGAACGATCATCTCCGCCTTGATCGTCGGTCGTATCGTTTATTTCTACAACCATCACTTAGGCATTTCGAAAGCTATCGGTCGATTCGTGCCTGAACACGCTTAAAGAGGAAGCGATTGCTTCCTCTTTAAAGTTCTTCTTTGATGTACTTTGCCAATGCCTGAATCGTTTCCTCATTACGACGATAATACGTCCATTTTCCAATACGGGTGCTCGTCAAAAGCCCCGCTTTTTCTAACATGGATAAATAATGTGACGTCGTCGACTGCGTCAAGCCAAGCTTGCGCTGGATCTCTCCAACACAGACGCCGACTTCCTCCATATCCACGTCACTTTCATGAACGAAATACTGATGAGGATCCTTTAACCAGTAAAGGATATTGAGACGAGCCTGATTGGCAAGTGCTTTAAATACTTCTAACTCATTCATGATTTCATTATATCTATTTTTCTCAATATGTCAACAATCTCCCCTTGTTATAAAAAATTGGCATGGCCCTATGCAAAACAAATCTTTTATGTTTCCATTCTTGCTTACTATGCTGAAATTAAAGGAGGATCTCGCATATGAAGACATTATGTTCATTACTAACAGCACTCATGATGATCATGAGTACGACAGGCATCAGCTTTGCAAAAAGCAAGTCATTCAAAAATGAAAACATCAAAACGACAAAGAATACAAGCACAAGCGTTCAAGCTAAAGGAACGATCTACGTGCGTGTTCGTGCTTATGTGAATAAAACATGGCAGGCTTATTCAAGCACCCGTCAAATCAAATTGAAAACATCTCAGTCTAAGATCTTAGTCGCTTATTATACTGGCACAGGCAATACGGCTAGGGTTGCCAAAGAAATTGCGAGAGCGCTCAAGGCCGATACCTTTGTGATCACGCCAGAGAAAAAGTATACAGAAGCCGATCTGGACTGGAGCAATGACCGTTCTCGTGTCAACAAAGAACACAATTCGACAAAACTACAGAATTCTGTCGCTCTTAGATCCACGAAGCCAGCTCACTTTTCTTCTTACAAAACTGTCTAGATCGGATATCCGATCTGGTGGGGCAATGCCTCTTGGGTCATCAACGGCTTTATCAAAAAGAATACATTTACAAATAAAACCGTCATTCCATTCTGTACATCATCAGAAACAGACATTTCTCAATCTGTCACAAATCTGAAAAAGATGAATGCGACCGGCAACTGGCAAAACGGTCGTCGCTTTAGCGAAGATGCTTCCTTAAAGAGCGTACGTTACTGGGCATTACAAGTTAATGCATAAACATCAAGACCATGATCTGACACCTTAAACGCTGTTTCCTTTTCCTCACTTGGTAAACGACTGATGGATGGATCTGGCCTTCGTGTCCTTAATTAGATTCCAGCGGAAGATCAGAGCCCGATGGTCACAAGGCCAATGATGATTTTCTGATGTTTCATAGTCAGCACCTTCTTTCACCTTTTACGATAATGGTTTCAGCTCAAGAAGGACAATATCGTTCATTCATGCATCTATGTGCATAGTGCATAAAAAACTTCAAAACATTTTCAATCTCTTGATCCTGCGTTAAAATAGGCCTGTATTTTTAAGAAGGGAATTCATTATGGATACAAACAAAGAGGAATATCTTATACACATGCCACCGATGAAGGCCTTATGGATCTTATCGATTCCAATGATCTTAGGGTCGATCCTGCAGCAGATCTACAACATGGCAGATTCCATGATCGTTGGTCGTTTTGTCGGGGCGAAAGCCTTAGCTGCTGTTGGGGCCAGCTCGGCTTTAACATTCGTATTTATCTGCATTGCCACTGGAGCGGGCATTGGTGCATCCGTTTTAGTCAGTCGTTACTTTGGGGAACGAGACTACAGTCATTTAAAGCAGTCGGTCTCGACAAGTCTCATCAGCTTTCTCATTCTCAGCATTCTTTTAGGACTGTTAGGCTTTCTTATAAGCAAGCCGATCATGATGGCGTTAAATACACCACATAATGTTTTAGGACAGGCTGTTATTTACTTACAGGTCTACTTTTTAGGCTTCCCTTTCCTATTCCTTTATAACATTCTTTCAAGTATGTTCAATGCTTTAGGAAAATCGAGGATCCCGCTTTATCTGTTAGCTTTTTCATCAGCTTTTAATATCGTGCTTGATCTTTATATGGTCATTTCTTTACATATGGGCGTCTTTGGAGCGGCTTTAGCAACCTTAATTGCCCAGGGAATTTCGGCCGTGATCAGTTTTTTCTTATTAATTCGTTATCTGCGTCATTTCAATGAAACATTTGCTTACTTTTCAATGGATGACTTAAAAAATATTATGGCTTATACAGGCCCTTCTGTCATTCAGCAGTCAACGGTTTCGATTGGGATGATGCTTGTCCAGAGCGTCGTCAATCGCTTTGGCACCCAGGCTTTGGCTGGCTTCTCCGCCGCTGCCCGTATTGAAAACTTCTGTTCCGTCTTATTTGTCTCTATCGGCAATGCCATCACCCCTTTTATCTCGCAGAACTTAGGGGCCAATCATAAGGAACGTATTGGCAAAGGTTATCATGCCGGACTGATCCTTGATGTGATCATTGCGGCCATCCTTTGTATAACGATCACGTTGAATGCGTATTCACTTTCTCATCTGTTCTTAGGTGATGAAGGCACAAAAGTCGCCTATCATGCCAGCATGAGCTATATGATGTGGGATGGCTATTTCTACATCTTCATGGGCATCAAGATGGCTACGGATGGCGTCTTACGTGGCGTCGGAGATATGAAGCCATTCATGATTGCCAATGTCGTCAATCTTGCCATTCGTGTGATTGGCGCAATGACATTAGCACCTGCTTTTGGTATTGATTTTGTCTGGTATCCTGTTCCTGTAGGCTGGTTCGTCAATTTCTTGATCTCCCACCATGCTTATCGCAAGTACCAGAAGAAAATGAACATTTTACCTGATCAATCGCTATAAAATGAAAACAAAACACAAATTCGATCAATGAATCTGTGTCTTGTTTTTTTACTTATCTAAAACTTTGACTTGCACGTCTTTCACAGCTGTCCTTAAAGTCTCTAAATCTTCTTTCGATAAATGAAGATCTAAGCATTTGACCGTGTCTCGAATCGTTTCCTTATGTCTAAATCCTGTTAGTAAGCTCATATGATCATATTGTGCTAAACTCCAGGCTTCAAAAAGATTGGCATAGGAACAATGATACTTTTCACATAGTGGTGTAAAGACATCATCATAAAGTTTTAAGAGTTTTCCTTTATAAGGTTCAGTGATCCATGGTAAACGCATACGAATATCATTTCCGCCAAACTGACGATCAAAAGCCTCTTTTCCTGTCAAGAAACCTTCTTCAAGCACACCATAGGTCTGGAACGTCGTATGATATTTCGTACAGGTATCGAAGTAATCCTGACCATGGAATGGGGCTAATAAGCTAAACTGTTCCTGCACGAGGGCCACATGTCCATACGTATTGTATTCTTCAAGATCTTTAGGCTGTGAATTAGAAAGACCGTAAGCACGGATCTTCCCTTCTTTTACTAAATCTTCTAAAGCTTCGACAGTTTCCTTAACAGGGAATGTGTCATTGACATAATGCACGATCAAGACATCAATATGATCAGTCTGTAAACGATTCAATGACTCTTCCACATCCTCAAAGATAGCTTCTCTTGTCGTATTGTTATAAACGGTATAACCATCACGAGCATACTTGAAGACGCCATTTTCTTCACGCCAGTTGAGTGAACATTTTGTCTGTAGCAAAAAGGAATCACGCATTCCTTTCAAGGCTTTGCCAAGTCTTTTCTCACTATCGCCCATACCATAAACAGGAGCTGTATCAATATAATTGATGCCCTCTTCTAAAGCGGTATGTAAGAGGTCTTCGACTTTCAAGTCATGCGTATCTTCCCAAACACTGCCTCCGCCAAGGCCCCAGGTCCCAAAGGCAATCACCGATGCTTTTAAATCTGTATTTCCTAATTTCTGATATTTCATAGGTCCTCCTCATCTAAAATATCAATGAGTATCATCTCATCTAAAGTCAATGGACGATGTCTTCTTTTACGCTTCAGTTCACGATAAGTACGATCATCCACCCAGATCGTCCGTGTCTCATAAACATACTTTTTTCCAAATAAGCCACGCTTTTCTACTCTGACTTTTGCTTTGACTTTATGTCGCATACAAAACATCTCCTTATCTCAAGTGTAGCACTAGAGATGAGGAGATGTAAAACAATTATCATGAATTTCTCAATAGGGAGGACATTTGCTTTACTTCTTTTCGTCTAATAAGACAACGCCCTCTTCTGGATTATGGTCAATGGCCCCGACAATTGGATGAGGGACATAAGCAGCTTCTAATAAATCCATATCTTCTTTGGTAAGTTTAAGATTTAAGGCATTGACTGCGTCATCTAAATATTTCGCTTTATTCGCGCCAACAATTGGTGCCGTTACACCTTCAGCCCATAACCAGGCTAAAGCAACTTCCTGCATTGGTACGCCATACTTCTTAGCCACTGTATCAACGGCTTCAACAATCTTGATATCATGATCTTCGTAGCGATCATACTTCCCTTTTAAAACGCGATCTGTCTGAGAGCGCTTAGTAGGTGCGTCCCATGTGGGTCGTGTTAAATGCCCACCAGCAAGTGGCGAATATGGCATGAGTGAGACATTCATCTGTTTACATAGAGGAATCATTTCTCTTTCATCTTCACGATATAAAAGATTATAATGATTTTCCATCGTACTAAATGGTGTGAGATGATGTTCTTTTGCAAGGTCCTGCATATTATGGAACTGATAGCCATACATGGCACTAGCGCCAATGGCACGGACTTTGCCTTCGACAACTAATTCATGCAAGGCTTCCATTGTTTCCAAGATCGGTGTGTTGTAATCAAAACGATGAATAATATAAAGATCAAGATAATCAGTAGCTAGTCTTTCAAGGGTTCCTTCAATTTCTCGATGAATCGCTTCTTTTGATAAACGTCCTTCATTAAAATAGACTTTAGAAGCGATGATCACATCTTCTCTTTTTGCATATTTTTTAAGCGCCTTTCCTAAATACTCTTCACTTGTCCCTTTCGAGTAACAGTTGGCTGTATCAAAGAAATTAAGGCCTAGATCTAAAGCATGTTTAATGACTTTTTCACTTTCTTCTTCATTAAGAGTCCAGTCATGCATACTGCCTGGCTTTCCAAAGCTCATACAGCCCACACAGATTGGTGAGACTTTTAAATCAGTATTTCCTAATGTTTTATATTCCATTTGTTTCGTATCCTTTCATACATCTTCATTATAAGAAAAACGCAGAACTTTGTATAATGCTTCTTATTCATGATCCCTATGCCTCAAAATCATAGTCATCCTTTTCTAAGAGAAAAAAGTATGCTAGAATAGGTAAGAATTAAGAAAAGGAGCGTAATAAAAATGACTGATCGTATCTCATATGCCATCTGTAAGATGGTTCAGTTTTATAGTCAGGAAAGTCATGTGAATATTCATGATACGAACCACTTCCTGAAAGTCTGGGGCTACGCCATGGCCATTGGTAAAGAAGAAGGCCTAGATCCAAAGACTCAGGAAACACTTGAATTAGCTGCCATTGCCCATGACATCGCCTGTCCACTATGCCGTGAAAAGTATGGCAATACCAATGGAAAATACCAGGAAAAGGAAGGCATTCCCCTTACTCGTGAGTTCTATCAAGAATTTGATCTTCCTAAAGAGGAATTAGATCGTATCTGCTTTATCGTTGGTCATCATCATACGTATGATCTAGTAGATGGTATCGATTACCAGATCATGCTTGAAGCAGATTTCTTAGTCAATTCTGATGAATCACAAATGAGTATCGAAACGATTAAAAATTTTAGAGATAAAGTTTTTAAAACAAAGACTGGCATCAAGCTGTTAAATGATCTCTATTATTTAGATGAAGAATAAACAAAAGGCACAGATTCTACATTTGAATCTGTGCCTTTATGATTAATCGATATGTTTAATAAACTTAGCAGGAACGCCACCAACAACAGAGTATGGTTCAACATCTTTTGTAACGACAGCGCCGGCTGCAACAACTGCGCCTTCGCCAATCACAACACCTGGACAGATTGTAACATTGTCCCCGATCCAGGCATTCTTCTTAATGGTGACTGGAACAGAAATTTAATAAGCAATGATCTTTTAAATCATGGTTAACAGTTAAGATTGATACACCTGGTGCGATCATCACACCATCTTCGATCGTGATGCCTCCTTTTCGACACAATGCAAATCATAGTTAGTATACACATCTTTGCCAAAATTAAGCATGCTGGGATAATCAATATTAAAAGGAGAATATAAGAAAGAACCCTTAAAGAGTACAATGCCATGATATTAACCATGGTATGCATATTACTCATAGTGAAATTTCAACGCTTTTTCAATAGTATTTGTATTTCCTATATAAAATACTATTATGGATATGCATTCTTCCACAAACAAATTAAATGATCATTTAAATGGAGGCAGGTTTGAAAGGTTCACTTTAGCATATCCATTATGCTTTTTATCCTCAGGATGAGGTTCCAAGCCAATAATTGTAATGGATTGTTGATCCGGACCATATACCCAATACATACGTAACGCACCGCTTGTCCTATTTTGCAAATAAGACTGCCAGACCCGCTCTCCATATCGCTCACTTAAGGGACTAATTTCATGCGTATGAAGTCCAGGGTATCGTGGATTATCGGATAAAAGCTTTAATGCCTTTCCCCATTTTTTATAGAGTATAGCATCCTTTTTGCTAATTGTTCCTAAACGATATTCTTGCTGAAGCCTTGTCCAAAGAGACTCCATCTCAGGAATTCCCATTCTAATGACAAATTTCGTAATACATATCCTCAAAAATCAGAGAGATCTACAGGCTCTGATACATTTCCAACTTTAAAGTTGCGGATTGCTTTATCCATATCTTCCAATGTTTTATTGGAAATGTTCTCTGGCGTTTTTAATTCACGTGGTTCCAACAAAATACAACCATTCTCGAATTCCTTCACATTATAATACTGATATTTTGCGCCTCGTAGAGTTATACGTTTTTTAGCATCAATATGCACATCATAAATTTTTGTAAGTTCCATATTACCATCCTCCTACAGTGGGATATCCCACAATTTAAATATAACACAATTAGCTGTTTTGTCAATTCCTTACTTACTGACTTCTTAGTGAATGCCGATGAATCACAAATGAGTATTGAAACGATTAAAAGCTTTAGAGATAAAGTTTTTAAAAC
>ONFH01000072.1 GCA_900317015.1 uncultured Erysipelotrichaceae bacterium
CTAGAAACCGGGCGAATTTCTAAAATCTATAATATCTCACAATATGAATTATTGATGACTGTTCGTGCGCATAACAAGAATCAGAAATTATTGATCTCGATTCATCCGAACTATGCACGTATTCAGATTACAAGATTAAACTATCCGACACCGGAGGTTCCTAATGCCTTAACAATGCTTTTAAGAAAGCATATGGATGGGGCATTTATTGAAAAGATCGAACAGGTCGGTTTAGATCGTATTGTGAAGTTTACGATCAAAGGACGTAATGAATTCAAGGATATCGTCACCTATTATGCCTATGCGGAAATTATGGGCAAGCATTCGAACTTCATCCTCACTTATGAGGATGGCAAGATCATCGAATGCTTGAAACATGTTTCACCAAGTGAATCCTCACGTATTATTCAGCCAGGCATTATGTACGACTATCCTCCTTTAATAAAGAAAGAAGATCCTTTTAAGGCCTACTATAAACCAGCAGACAATCTTGTCAGAGTCTATGAAGGTTTCTCGAAAGACTTATCCAATGAAGTGCTCTATCGTATTTCTAAGCATCAGATGTTTGATACGATCATGAGTGAATGTGCAAAAAGTAATACCCTTTATATTTCTAAGCATCATGGCAAAGAAGCCTATTCTATCATTCCTTTAACAAACTTAGGTGATGACTATAAAGGCTATGAGATCTTTGAAGGCTTAGATGTCTACTATGATCAGCGAGATCAGAAGGATCGTATTAAGCAGCAGACCAATGACTTAGCACGTTTTATTCGCAATGAATATAATAAGAATGTCAATAAACTCCATAAGCTCGAAAAGACCCTCTTTGATTCACAGAACAGTGATGACTATCGTATCAAAGGTGATCTGCTTTATGCCTCTTTACCATTAATTCAAAAAGGAATGAAACAGGTCACTGTCGATAACTATTATGATGGCACGAAGATGACGATCGACTTAGATCCTCGTTTTGATGGCAAGACCAATGCCAATCGTTATTATAATAAGTATCAGAAAGCCAAGAACTCTCTCAAAGTCCTAAATGAACAGATTGATAAGACCAAAGAAGAGATCGACTACTTTGATTCCTTAAATACCCTCATTGATAATGCCTCTTATTATGATGCCTTAGAAATGAAGGAAGAATTAGAAAACTTAGGCTATTTACGTAAAAAGGAACGTAAAGGCATCAAGCATAAGAAGAAAGAGCCTCATTATCATACCTTTACGACTAAAGATGGCATTCTCATCTATGTCGGTAAAAACAATCTGCAGAATGACTTTATTACCTTTAAGAAAGCCAAGAAGACAGATATGTGGTTCCATGTTAAGGATATGCCAGGATCTCATGTCATCGTGCACAGTGATCACTTAGATGAATATACGATTCGTTTAGCTGCCAATATTGCAGCCTACTTCTCAAAAGGCAAGAACTCTTCCTCAGTTCCTGTCAATTATACCCAGGTCAAGACTTTAAAGAAGCCAACGGGAAATAAACCAGGCTTAGTCTTACTTGGACATTACAAAACGATCTACATCGATCCTGATGATTCGTTTTATGAGGAAATAGAAACAGGAGATGAAAAGTAAATGAAACTATTACCATGGTCTTATAACAATGCACATGTTCAAGGCTATACTGTACCGGCCTATGAAGATGGTCAGTTATTCAATATGAGCTATCATGATGATGATCATGAAGAAGTTCTTGCCAATAGAAAGAAATTAGCCGATTACTTAGGTACTGATCTTGATCATATGGTTGCTCCTCATCAGCGTCATACGACCAACTTTAAAAAAGTCACTTTAAAGGATGATGGCGGTGAAGGTATGTACAAGCACTCAGAAAAGCTTGACTATGTCGATGCCACGTATACCAGAGATCATAACTTAACATTATTAACATTCCATGCGGACTGCTGCCCTGTTCTTCTTTATAGTGAAAACCAGGACTTAATTGCGGCTATTCATTCTGGCTGGCGTGGAACTGTCAATGAAATCGTTGGGAAAACGACAAAATACTTAATCGACAATGAAGGTGTCGATCCTGCGTCCTTACATGCTTACGTTGGTCCTTCACTTGAACAACGTAACTTTGAAGCGATGGATGATATCATCGATCTTGTCAAAAAGATGTCTTTTGATACGTCCTCTTTCTACATTCAGAAAGATGAGACCCATTACTTATTAGATTCTAAAGGTCTTATTAAACAGCAGTTATTAAACTTAGGGGTCAAGGATGAACATATTGAAGTCTCTCCTTACTGTACGACAGAACATGATGATTTATTCTTCTCTTATCGTAAGAATAAGTCACCTTATAGAAATATCTCAATCATTACTATGAAATAGCTCGAAAGAGCTATTTTTTGTTTATACAATTATGTAGAATTCCACATAATTTGATTTATGTAAACTTTTATGTTATTAAAGGTTTCCCAAAATGCGGTACTATATAAGAACTCATTTTGGAAAACCTTATTTTTAATTGGCTGAATTATTCCTTAGTTTTAGGATGTTTTCGAGGTCTTCCTCTTGGCCTTTTAGGCTTA
>ONFH01000019.1 GCA_900317015.1 uncultured Erysipelotrichaceae bacterium
AACAATAATTATGGTAATAGCTATTCAAATCAGAATAACAACACAAACTATACACAAAACAGCCAGCCACAAAATCAAAACAATGAGAATAGTGACTTCTCTGATATGAAGAAAGTAGACGTTGAAAAAGATTTCGATGATGCTACTAACTCTTACGATATCATGGAAGACGATATTCAATTCTAAATCTAGAGGAGGAGACAAAAATGGCTTACAGAAAACAGAGAATGGGCAGAAGAAAAGTATGTTACTTCACAAAGAACCATATCGATTATATTGACTACAAAGATGTTGAATTATTAAGAAGATTCATCTCAGCTAATGGTAAAATTATCCCAAGACGTGTAACTGGTACATCAGCTAAGTATCAGAGACAGTTAGCACGTGCAATCAAACGTGCTCGTCAGATGGCTTTATTACCATACGTAGTAGAATAAGACATGCAGCTCCGGTTTCCGGAGCTTTTCTTTTACCACTAAAATTTCTGGAAGGGAGAATTGCGGATTTCATATCCCGTTTACAAAAACTTTATTTTTTCATATTCGATACAATAAAGTCACGAAAGGACTGGTGATCATATGAATGAATTAAGTTATGCAAATAAGAAAGCGCAGGTGCTCGCCGATCTGGTTTTTGAAAAGGATCGAGAGGAAGTCGATGTCTGTCCAATCTGTGGATCGACAAACTTCATTAAATATGGAAAGGATCGCAACGGAAATCAGCGCTATCAGTGCCGCAGCTGCCATAAGTTTTTCAATACGCGTACAAACACTTTCTTTTACTGGTCACACATTACAAGTAAACAGTGGCAGGACTTTATTTATATGGAAAAGAATAAATGTTCTTTAGACGAAGAAGCAAAAAAGCTCCATCTCAGTCGTACGACCTGCTTCTACATGAGACATAAATTAAGTGAAGCCTATAAAAAGGAAGCGCTCGTACGTTAAATGGAATATTTTCGTAAAGATATTTTTTACGGATGTTATTTATGGTAAACTATTGATAGGTGGAAAAAGTCCCTAACAATTTATTTCCGAAATGTCATACATCTTTTTTCATCGAAGAGGCTTTAACGGCCTCTTTTTCTTACGAGTTTTTTCATAGGCATAATACAGTAAGTATGTTAAAATAATGCGAGGATGTGATGAAAATATGAAAACAAGAAAACTCGTTTATGGGGCCATGATTGCCGCCCTGGTAGGCGTTGTCTCGCTTTTGAACTCCTATACCGGAGGTGCCGTCGATTCCTTGATTGGTTACTTTATGGTCATTCCATTTGCCTGGTATGGAGCCAAATACTCTTTAAAAGATAATATGTTAGTGGCCGTCGCTAGTGTTGCCATTGTCCTTTTCACAGGTATTCCATCCTTTTTGATCATTGCCATTTATTCAGCCGTCTTTGGCTGTTTCGTCGGCGAATGCATCAGGCGTAAAACAAGTAAGGCGACCATGCTCATTGGTGGCTTTCTCATTTCTTTTCTCGTAAACATGTTAGAAATAGAAGTCTTCGCTGGTGTTTTAGGTATTAATATCATGAAAGATATGACACAGACATATCATGATATGGTCAATTCATTCCCGGCCATCAAACAGACTTTGAGCTTGAATCACTTCTTAAATCTGATTCCTTTGCTTATTTTATTGATGTCGATGCTGGAATGTTATGTCATGTTAGCGCTGTGTCAGATCACGATGTATCGCTTAAAGATTCCATTTCCGGGAAACTTACATATTGCGACCTTTAATATGGGTGCACCCTTTGCACTATTTACCTTGATCGTCGGTGGCGTCTGTCTCTATCTTATGAATCATGTCAATGTTCCTTATAATATTGATGAGTATTTATTTTATGGAGCAGAACTATTATTTGCCTTGCAGGGGATGGCCTATGTTGCCTTTTTATTATTAGTGCATAATCATCCAAAGATGACCGCAATCTTATTTATATTACTGTTTGTCCCATATGGTATGCAGGTGTATGGCATCCTTGGCATTTATGATGTGTTTACAGCTGCCAGACAAAGATTATATAATAAACTAAGCTAAGGAGGTGGGTGAAAAAATGACAAAAAAGATCAGTCAGTTAAGAAACCTCTTTACCGTTTTATTGATCGTTGAAACGATCGTCCTCTTTGGTCTCTATATCTTTATTCCAAAGCAGGTCTTCTTTGTTTTAGTCATCTATGTACTGATCAAAAATATTGTGACCTTTTGTTGCCTCATGTATCTCACATATGTCTTAGATCATAATAGCTTGTCCGTTGAAGAAGCATTAAGTACGGACTATGCCAATGCCCTCGTCTTTGGTGGTATCGGTTTGATCCAGTATGATGAAAATAGAAATATCACTTGGGTCTCTGATCTTTTATTAGCAATGAACATCAACGTCGTCGGCGTTAAGCTATTAGAGTGGCAGCCAACATTAGCGTCCTTATTTGAAGATGAAGATATCCGTATTATTGATGTCAAAGGAAAGAAATTTGAAGCTTACAATTCTTCAGAATCACGTCTGATCTATTTAAAAGATGTCACCCAGTACGTTGGTCTCGAACAGGATTATACCGACCAGCAGATGTGTTTAGGTTATATTACGATCGACAACTATGACGAAACGTTACAAAACGTCGATGAACCAAAGGCAGCCGAGATCCAGAGCGTCTGTCGAAAGGTCATCGTCGATTGGGCTTATAATAATGGGATGATCATTCGCCGTTATAAATCAGGATCTTATATTGTGTTCTTCAATGAACGTACTTATAAGAAGCTCGTCGAAAATAAGTTTGATATCTTAGACACCTTCAAGAAAGAATGTTTAAAGCTTGATGAAGTGATCACCTTATCCATCGGGATCGGGCGAGGCACTCGTGTCTTAGGAGAGCTTGATCAGTTAGCCTCTCAGGCTTTACGACTCACTTATTCTCGTGGTGGTGACCAGGTTGCCATTAAGTCAGGTAAAGACCGTGTCCGTTTCTTTGGTGGACGTACCGATACGACTGAAAAGTCATCAAAAGTTCGTGCTCGTGTTATTGCCCAGACGTTGGGTGGTATTATTAAACGTAGTTCCAATGTCTTTATCATGGGGCATAAGTTCTCTGACTTAGATTCATTTGGGGCTTCGATCGGGATGGCTCGTGTCGTTCAGGCCTATGAAAAGAAAGCTTACGTGATCTATGATCCAGAATCGCTTGAAGAAAAGACGGCGGGCGTCGTTGAAATGGTCAAACGTGATGAACGTTATAAAGGATTGTTAGTGACTTATAGTGAGATCTTAGAGTACATCGACAAAGATTCCTTATTGATCTGTGTCGATCATCATAAGCCAAGCTTATCGATCTCTAATGTTTTACTTGAAAAGATCAAGAACAAGGTCGTCATCGATCACCATCGCCGTGGCGAGGATTTTATCGATGCGCCGATCTTAACGTATTTGGAACCTTCCGCTTCTTCAACAGTCGAGCTGATCATCGAATTATGTTCTTATGAAAGCTCAGAAGTGAAGTTCAATGATTTTGACGCGACAATTATGTACTCCGGTATGCTTGTCGATACAAACCAGTTCAAACAGCGTGTTGGCGTACGTACATTCCAGAGTGCTGCTCGATTGAAAGAAATGCAGGCCGATGTCGTACAAGCTTATGAATTCTTAGAGGATTCATTCGATAAGACGGTCGAAGTGATGAAGATCACCGAAAGTGCTTATCAGTTTAAACCAGATATCTTGATCGCTCATGGGCGTAATGATGAAGAACATTCACAGGTTACACTTGCCAAAGCGTCGAATCGACTTCTTAACATTTCAAATGTTAAGGCCGTCTTCACTGTTGGCCGTGTCACAAGAAATAAAGTTTCAATCAGTGCCCGAAGCACGAAAGATATCAATGTCCAAATGATTATGGAAGCGATGGGCGGTGGAGGACACTTCTCCATGGCAGCCTGTCAAATTGAAGATATTACCATTGATGAAGCATTAAATCAGTTAGAAAATGCCATCAATCAATACTTAGAAGATAGAGGGGAGTAATGAAAATGAAAGTTATTTTAACTCAGGATGTAAGAAAAGTTGGTAAAAAAGGTGAAATCGTCAAAGTAGCCGATGGTTATGGCCAGAACTATTTAATTAAAAATGGTCTTGCGGTCATGGCAACTGAAAAGGAAAAAGAAAACTTAGCTGCCCAGAAAGCTGAAGAAGCAAAAGTCGAAGCTGCCAAAAAAGCTGAAGCTGAAGAATTAGCTAAGAAACTTGAATCCATCAAAGTTGAATTCAAGGTTGCCACAGGAACTGAAGGACGTACGTTCGAACATGTTTCTACAAAACAGATCGTTAAGGCGCTTTATGAGCAACATGGGATCAAGGTCGATAAGAGAAAATTCATCAATGCTTACCCAATTGGTAACCTTGGTACGACAAAACTTCAAATCGAATTATATAAAGGTGTTATTGGTACAATTAACGTTCATTTATCTGAAAAGTAGGATGATCTATGGATAATGTAACAGATAAAATCAGAGAATTACCTCATAACCTGGAAGCGGAACGTGCGCTTCTGGGTTCTATGCTTATAGATAAAGGGGCCTGTGATGAAATCGTCAACTTAGCATTACCACGTGACTTTTATGCCGATAATAATCGCAAGATCTATGAAGGTATGAAATACTTACATGATAATAATAAGCCAGTCGATGCCACGACAGTGACCACTTATCTAATGGATAAAGGGATCCTCGAAGAAGTAGGCGGGGTAGAATATTTAGCTAAGCTTGCGGAATCTGTGCCAACGACGGCCCATACGACATATTACTTAGAAATTTTAAATAACTGTTCCCTGCTTCGTCGTCTGATTCAGGAATGTACTGACATTATCACGAAGTCTTACGGTGAGATCGGCGATATGAATGACTACATCAATAATGTCGAAAAGAATTTCTTAGATGTCACACGAGATCGTAATGCTGGTGAATTCAAGTTTGTCGGCGATGTCATCTCAGAAGTGACGGCTCGTTTAAAGAAATTACAGGAGACCGGAGGCTCTATCTCTGGGGTCAAGACTGGTTTTAGAGAACTCGATCGTCTAACATCAGGATTTCAGCCTGGTGACCTTGTCATCATTGCCGCCCGTCCATCCGTTGGGAAAACAGCCTTTGCCTTAAATATTGGTTTTAACTCATCGCTTAACAGTGAAAAAGCGGTTGCCATTTTCTCACTTGAAATGCCAGCAACGCAGCTTGTTAACCGACTTTTATGTTGCGCTGGACGTATTGATAACGATGAATTGAAGAATGGCTCTATTCTCAAAAGAAATCAAAACCTTTATTTAGCAGCGGCCGAACGTGTTGGAAAATGTAATCTCTACATCGATGATACGGCCGGAATCAAAATTGGTGAAATTGCGGCGAAATGTCGTCGACTCAATCAGGAAAAAGGAATTAAGATGGTCATTATCGACTACCTGCAGTTGATCCAGGGACCAACAAATTCTCGTGAATCAAGACAACAGGAAGTCTCTGATATTTCACGTCAGTTAAAAGCGATGGCCAGAGAATTAGGATGTCCAGTCATTGCCTTATCCCAGTTATCTCGTGCTGTCGAACAGCGTAAAGGGAAACCAATGTTATCAGACTTAAGAGAATCTGGGGCCATCGAACAGGATGCCGATATCGTCGCCTTCCTACACCGAGAAGATTATCAGAACAAAGAAAAAGAAGCCGAAGTCAACGGCTTGACGGAAGTCATTGTCGCTAAGCATCGTAATGGTGCGACAGCCGATATCAATTTAGTCTTTGAAAAACAGTATTCACTGTTCTCTAACTACACAACAGAAGAGCTCCCTGAAGGAGCAGGTACGAGAGATGTTCGTGCTTAAGAAAAGAGGAAATAAGAATGTATCATCAGTATCGTGAAGGCTGGCTGGAAGTCATCTGTGGCTGTATGTTTGCCGGAAAAACAGAAGAATTGATCCGCCGTATTAATGTCTTAACGTTTGCAAAAAAGAATATTTTAGTCTTTAAACCAAAGATCGATAATCGCTATTCAGAAACCGAGATCGTTTCTCATGCCGGTGCTCATGTTCCATGTATCGTCGTCGAAAAAGCGCAGGAGATTTTAGATCATGTGACCCCAGAGACTGATGTGGTCGCCATCGATGAAGTGCAGTTCTTTGATCAGGACGTTGTCGATGTCGCCGAATATCTTGCCGACAACGGTCTAAGAGTCATGTGCGCTGGTTTGGATAAGGACTTTAGAGGTGAACCATTTGGTGTTTTACCAGACCTATTAACAAGAGCAGAGTTTGTCACTAAGCTGACTGCTGTCTGTGCAAAATGCGGCGCACCAGCCACTCGTACCCAGAGAATTATCAATGGAAAACCAGCTTCATTTGATGATCCAATCGTTTTAGTAGGGGCAAAAGAAGCTTACGAACCAAGATGTCGTCATTGTCATGAAGTTGTCAATAAACCTTACAAATTTGGAAAGAGAATCAAAAGAGATCGCAATTAAAACATTTGAAAAGGCATGAACTCGAGCATATAGAGTTCATGCCTATTTTTTGACCATTACAAATCAATAGATGTTACTTATAAGATTTTTCGTAAATCGTTAAATAGTCTTCATCAGAGAGTGGAAGTGGATCAGCGGTGATATCGCCACCAAGAACTTCATGCACACGCTGAGGATACTTCTTCAGTTCTTCTTTGGTGATGCCGGCATCACTCATGCGAAGATCAGCACAGCCAACCGCTGCGATTAAATCATCAAGAGCTTTAATGAAGTCTTTACTAGATGTTGGATTTTCAACGCCCATGGCTTTTGCCATCTTGATCATAGGTTCTTCAGCTACTTTTCTTTCGGCGAAGAAGTTGAAATATTCGTGAGAGATCATGATCAAACCAGCTCCATGAACTAAGTTGTCATGATAACCACCCATAACATGTTCCATTGTATGCTGTGAAGTACAAAGCATATAATATCCAGCAAGAGTATTTGCTAAAGCGACATATGCACGTGCTTCCTTATTAGAACCATCCTTATAAGCGATTGGTAAATACTTGGCAATCAGTTCGATGGCCTCTAAGGCAAACATTTCACCCATTGGATGTTCGTTTTTATTAATGACAGATTCAGAAGCATGATAGAAAGCATCCATCCCCTGATAAGCTGTGAATTTAGGAGGTACGCTCATCATTAAATTTGAATCAACAACAGATAATGTTGGGAACATTGAAGGGAAGAAGATGCCTGTCTTTTCTTCTGTCTTTTCATTTGTAATGACCGAAGCCATATCAACTTCTGAACCTGTGCCGGCAGATGTCGTAATGGCAACGATTGGGGCTGCTTTGTGAGCAGGTGATTTCTTGCCACCGGCTACAGATAAGCTATAATCCCAAATATCACCATCATTTGTCATCATTAAGGCAATACACTTGCTGCAATCCATCACAGAACCGCCACCAAGAGCGATGATAAAATCACAACCTGTTGCTTTGGCAAGGGCAGCGCCATCCATAACATTATCACTTATTGGATTAGGACGGACCTGATCAAATAATTCATAAGCGACACCAGCTTGATCAAGTTCCTTCTCAAGCTGAGCTAAATAACCATATTTCTTTGTAGATGTACCATTAGATGTGGCAATCAAAGCTTTCTTTCCTGGCAAAACTTCATTGTGCAGCTCCTGCAGCTGACCTTCTCCAAAAAGAACTCTTGTTGGCATATCGAACACAAACTTATACATAAGAAAACCTCACTTTCTCATTTCATTGTTTCATTCCATTTGTCTTTTTCGAATACCAGATGTTTCATCTGACACGTACAGAATACATTTTTTGATGACGTTGTTCACCATTATATGTTAATATATTTAGTAGTAAATCATAAGATTAGAAAGGATACTATTATGGAAGAAAAGGTGAAAAAGGCTGTTGATCAGCTAGGAAAAGACTTTCCAAACCTCAATTGGAACTTTCGCCCCGATCCCTCATCGGGAAGACTAGAGTATATTTCACAGTGGCTTGGTGAAGATGATGAAGAAGTGATGCTTTGTGCATTCAAAGGAAAGCATATTCATGAACGATTCCATCGTCAGGATTTCTTCTTTCTTAACTTTGCAATGCAGGGAGATTATCGTGCTTTAAGTTCACGAAACGAAGAAGAGACTTTAGTGGAAGAGGGAGACTGTTATATTGGGCAGCCTTTCAGCGGTTATGCTTTGCGTAGTCATAGTCAGGAGGATATTGTGATCCTTGGCATCCTTATTAAAAAAGAGGTCTTCTTTAATGAGTATCTTACGCCACTCTCTTCTGATCCAGTTCTTTTAAAGTTCTTCCTAGATTATGAAATTGATCAGTATTCAGATGAGTATATCCATTTAAAACTGGATATGGACTCACCAATCTGGGAACTACTGAATTTGATGGTCGTTGAGTATGCAAATAAGAAAGAAGATACACAGAAGATCCTAAAGCCAATGATCTTTTCTTTGATGATGTTTCTAACAAGAGAATACGAAGGCCAAAAGTATGAAGGACAGGAAAGTGATCTGTCAGATGATATGGTCCGCTATATCGAAGGCCATCTTGACGAAGTGACCCTTGGCAGTCTTTCTACTCACTTTGGTTATCATCCAAACTATATCTCATCAATGATCCACAAAAAGACAGGCAAAACATTCTCTGAGATCTTGTTAAGCTTGCGAATGAAGCGAGCAGAGCTTCTCATGAAGAATACAGATCTGTCGTTAGAAAAGATTGCGGATATGATCGGTTATCATAATACCTCCAATTTCTATAAGGCTTTTAGAACATGCTTTGGTGAATCACCAAGAACATGGCAAAAAGCAAATAGTCAAAACTAGATCATACATTGTTTACGGTATGAACTTAAGAAATAAGCGCATACCTTTTCTTATATCCTTATATAATAAGTAAAACTATTGACGCAATGAATATAAATACATAAAATATAAGTAAGAAAGTGAGGAAATGGCTTATGGGACAGTTTGAACGTATTGAAAACATTAAAATACTTTTAGAACAGAAACATTCTCTCACCTATCATGATCTGATGGAGGCCTTTGATATCTCTCGTGACACGGCTCGTAGAGATATCATAAAACTTGTCAATAGCGGCTTTGCGGTCAGGACTCATGGTGGCATGATGCTCAAAGCTATAGAAGCGGTCAATACGCATTACGATGAACGTGCGAAGGTCAATATCGCAGTCAAGAAACAATTGGCTAAGTGTGCTATTGACTACATAAAAGATCGCCGGATCATTTATTTTGATGCTTCGACAACGATCAATGAGATCTGTCATTTAGTGAGCGGAGACATCCATGGTTATTCCGTTAGTATTCCAAATCTTGAAACGTTAAGTACACGCTGTGAAGCCTATGGCTTTGGCGGGCACTATGAAGCAAGCGAACGTTACATGTATGGAACAGAACTATTTGCACAGTTAGAAGCCATTTATTTTGACTTGGCATTCATGGGCGCTGCCAGTGTGCGTGAAGATGGTCTTTATTTTCATAATAAAGATAATGCTTATACAAAGCATTTGATTGCGTCACGTTCAGCTTTTGTCGTTGCTGTCTATGATGATTCTAAATATGGAAAGAATGGTCATTTTAAAGGACTTGGTTTTGATGAGATCGACGTGGTCATTACAAATAAGAGACCACCAGAAAAAATAGAAAAGCAGATCCTGGAAGCGGGATGTGCCTTAGATGTATTACAGGAGGAAAAAAGATGAAAACGATCGTATTTAGTGATGTTGATGGAACACTGTTAAACAGTGAACATCAGATGAGTAAAAAAACCAGAGAAGCAATCATTGCCTTAGGAGAAAAGGATATTCCTTTTGTCATCGTCTCAGCACGTAGCCCGTCAGGAATTTATCCAATCTTAAAAAAGAATCATTTCCATTCTTCAATTATTGCGTATAGTGGTGGTCTGATTCTTGATGATGATGGACAAGTGATTGAATCAAGAGGCTTTGATATTAAGACAGGAAAAGCCATTTTACAATTTATCAAGGAACATCAATTTGCATGCACACCTAATATTTATAGTGGCGATGACTGGATCGTCGAAGACCGTAGTGATCCTCGTGTGCAAAGAGAAGAACGGATCGTCGAAGCGGAAGCAAGAAATGGGTCCATTGATGATCTTCCTGAAGATGCTGTTATTAATAAGATCCTATGTATGTGTGATCCAACACAAACATTATCAATTGAGAAGGCACTCAAAGAACAGTTTAAGAATGTTAATATTGCTAAGAGCTCGGATATCCTCATTGAGATCAACGGTTTAAATATTACAAAAGCGCATGCGGTCAAGATGATTTGTAAGTTAAAGGGCATCGATGAAAAAGATGCGATTGCTTTTGGGGATAACTTCAATGATGAAGATATGTTAAAGTGTGTGGGCCATCCATTCCTGATGGCCAATGCGCCACAGGAACTTTTAGATATGATTCCTCATCATACCTTAAGCAATGATGAAGATGGTATTCCTTATGCTCTTAAGCAAATTGGTCTTATTTAGGAAGCGCCATAAGTTTTACAGTTAAATCTATTATAAAGACGAAATCTATTGATTAATTCGATATATTTCGCCTTTTGTTTTGTGATTTTTACTTCGTACTATTTTTAAATGTTTCTTCATTTTTTCAAGTAATTATAGGCCTTGTTTGATCGTTATAATGCAACTTTAGCTAGTATTTCGTATTGATAAGATAATAAATTATGCTCAGCTGACGTTGAGTAAAAATATGTTACATTTAGCGATAAACATGCTATGATGGAGTCAGTTAGGATGAGGAGCTAGGGAATGAGAAGATATATAGTGAATTTAGGGGTGGCAGTAGTCGTCGTCTGCTTGATCTTTTGCTGCTACGTATGGCTGCCATTTCATGAGGATCGATTGATGATCGGTGCAACTTATATGACTCTTAATAACCGTTTCTTTAATAGTATTAATGAACAAGTAGAAAAAGAAGTCGATATCCGTTCTGACCAGCTGATTGTCAGAGAGCCGAGTCTTTCTATCGATAAGCAAGTTGAAGAGATTCATGAAATGATCAAAGATGGCATCGATGCCTTGATCATTAATCCTGTTGATGGGAATAGTAAAGCCATCAGTCAAGCATTAAAAGATGCGAAGGTGGCAGGCGTGAAAGTCATTGTGGTGGATACACCAATGTATGATGATCGTTATGTCGACACGACGATCGTTTCTAACAATTATCGAGCTGGCTGTCTTGATGCCAAATGTATGATGAAGAATCAAAAGAGCGCACGTATTTTCCTATTAGAACATCGCACGGCTATATCCGCTGTTGATCGTATTCGAGGCTTTTTAGATACGATCAAAGGACACAAAAATTATCGTGTTGTTGCACGGGCCAACTGTTATGGTCAAACTTTGCAGGCGATGAAAGAATCAAAGAAATTTTTAAAGAAGAAGATTCACTTTGATACGTTGATGTCATTAAATGATCCATCGGCATTAGGGGCTTTAGCTGCTTTTGATGAAGCAAATTTATCTGGTATCAATATTTACAGCGTAGATGGATCACCAGATCTAAAAGGAATTATAGCTAGTAATAAGTTTGTTTGTGTCACGGCTGCTCAGTTTCCTTTATCCATTGGAACGAAAGCTGTGCAGGCTGCTTATGCTTTAATAAAAGGAAAAAAGGTAGATCATATGATCGATATCCCAGTGACTTTGATCACCAAAGAGAATGTCGCAAAATATAGTTTAACGGGGTGGCAATAATGATGAAAAGTAAAACGATCAATACCATTCGTCGATCATTTCTCTTCCTTAACTTCATTGCCATCTTATATAATGCGACCTTATATTTATTTGCGACACGCTATATTTCAGAAATGAACTATGCGCATGCGCTGTTAGAAAATCTAACGACTATTCCTGGTTCACCAGTACGACAGTTCATATTATCCATGATCTTTGCCTTGATTTTAACAGTAACGATCTGGATCCGTGATAATACTAAGAATGATAATCGTATTTTTGATGGCTTCTTGATTTTAGAGTTTATCTTAAGTGCAGGTCTCATCTATATCTTGAAAGATTCCTATAATGGCTTTATATTTCTTGTCTTCATGGATCTGATCTATCATTCACGGGATAGTAAGTACTGGCTCTATATCCTATTTACTTGTTTCGGTTTATTTATCGTAAGTAACTATAACTTGCTTTCACAGGTCATCGATATGCCTTCGCTTGATGTGTATATTCGTTACTTCCCGCATCGTCTTTATGTCGTGCTGTCTTTTTTTAGAAGTCTCTTAGACGTTGGCAGCATCGTTCTCTTTATCGTCTTTTTGGTCAGCTATTTATTGACTCTGCTTGAAGAACAAAAGAATACAGAAGAGGAAGTGAATATGCTTTCTCGAGTCAATGCAGAACTCAAGAATTATGTCAGCTTATCAGAAAAGAATGCCGAGGATCGTGAAAGAAAACGTATTTCCAGGGAAATTCATGATACTTTAGGTCATGCCTTAACAGGAATCTCTGCTGGCATTGATGCCTGCATCGTTTTAATGGATATTGATCAGGACAAAGCAAAGCAGCAGCTGCAGATCGTATCGACCGTTGTTCGTGAGGGCATTCGTGATGTCCGACGTTCATTAATGAAACTTCGACCAGGGGCTTTAGAAAATCAGACCTTAAAAGATGCCGTATTAAAAATGATTCATGAATTTGAAGCTGTATCACATGTAGATGTGCATCTCTATTATGGGTGGGATCAGGTCGATCTTGACCATACGAGAGAAGATGTCGTCTTCCGTGTCATTCAGGAATCCATGACAAATGCGGTACGACATGGTCAGGCCACTCGTATCGATGTGGAAATGTATGCCGACGAAGCAGAATATACGATTATTGTTCAAGATAATGGAACAGGCTGTGACCATGTGGAATATGGCTATGGCCTCACACAGATGAAGGAACGTTTAGCCATGATTGGCGCACGCGTACAGTTTATAAGCGTCAATGGTTTTAGAGTTATAGTTGAAATACCTGTACGCAAAGGGGAGGAAAAGTTATGATCAAAGTCATGATTGCAGATGATCAAACGTTAATTCGTGAGTCATTAGGAATCGTTTTACAGGCTCATGATGATATTCAGTTATTACCAGGAGCAGAAAATGGTTTTGAATTATTAGAGAATATTAAGAAGGAGAAGCCAGATGTGGTCCTTATGGATATTCGTATGCCAAAGATGGACGGCGTTATGGCCACAAAGGAGATCAAAACAAAATATCCAGATGTTAAAATTATCATTTTAACGACCTTCGATGATGATGAATTTGTCTTCAGTGCCTTAAAGTATGGTGCATCAGGATATTTGTTAAAAGGTGTCTCAATGGATGAACTTTATGAAGCCATTCATACCGTCAATAACGGTGGAGCGATGATCAACCCAGATATTGCGACGAAAGTCTTCAAATTATTCTCGCAGATGGCTCAAAGTAATTTTACGATTCAGGTCGATGAGAAGTCCCGTAAAGATATCACACCTACGGAATGGCGTATTATCCAGCAGATCGGTTATGGCTTATCCAATAAAGAAATTTCCGCAAAGCTTTATTTATCAGAAGGAACAGTGCGTAACTATTTGTCTACGATCCTATCTAAGCTAGGCTTGAGAGATCGTACACAGCTTGCCATCTGGGCAGTTCAGACCGGTGTTACGACGATGGTTATAGACGATGTGGATCGCAAAGATTAAGAAAATATTGATTACGATCGTCTGTCTCTCATTAGCCGCTCTGCTTATTTATTTCTCAGATCCTGATAAGACGATCACATTGACACTTGGGGTTTATTCTGGTTCGACCTGGGATGTTCCATCATCTGGACAATTCAAGAATATCGATCAATTCATAAAGCGTTATGAAAAGAAATATCCACATGTCAAAATTAAATATACCCCAGGCATATTAAAGAGCGATTATTCCTCATGGCTTTCAGATCAGATCATTAATGGGAAACAGCCGGATGTCTTTATGATCCTTAATGATGATTTTAACCTGTTGGCGACCAACCATGCCTTATTGAACCTCAATAGTTACGTTTTCTCTAATGAGATCAATGCTAATGATTTTTATAGTGCCTGCTTAGATGCAGGATTAGTCAATGATCGTCAGTATGCTTTACCTTTTGAAAGTAATCCAATGATGATGTGTGCCAACTTGGATCTTTTAAAGAAAGAGCATATCTCCTTACCAAAGTCAGGATGGAGCTTTGAAGAGTTTTATAACATTTGTAAAAAATTAACGAAGGATAAAAATCATGATGGCGTCATCGATCAGTTTGGAACGTGTGGTGTGACTTGGCAAATGGTCATTGAGGCTTTTGGCATCTCATTGTTTGATGCCGATGGAACGAAGGCCAACTTCAATTCTGAAAAAGTCCGTAATGCATTGACAATGTATGAAAAGCTGATCAGCCTAAATGAAAAATATTCTGTCAAATCTTCTGATTTTGATAAAGGTAAAGTGGCGTTCATGCCAATGACCTTAGCGGAATATCGTACTTATAAGCCATACCCTTACAAGGTGGCTCGTTATTCGACATTTAAATGGATGACACTGCCGATGCCAGGGGCAAAGACATATAATTTTCCCATGGAAACGAGTCTGATGGGTATTTCATCACGTACAGCCCATAAAGAAGAAGCCTGGAATCTATTAAAGATGGCGACCTTAGATCCAACTTACCAGCAGCGTACTTTTGATGCATCATCCGCAGCTTCACCACTCAAAAGCGTTATGCTTTCAAAGCAGACCAAAGAAGTGCTAGAATCTGACGATATGGGCAAACAGGTCTTAACGATTCAGCGATTGAATCAAATGATGATTCATACGGATACGTATCCGAAGTTTAAAAAATATAATAAAGTCATGGATCTTGCGGATTATCTAATCAACCAGTCAATCGTGAATGGTTCGATTGAAACGAGCTTAGTAAATATACAAAAACGAGTACAAGATTTATTGAATGAAAAATGACATTTGTCATGTAAGAGGTTTCCTCTTATGACATTTGTCATTTTTTTATTGTGACGCTTGGTACGTTTCATATTTTGAAAATTATCATATAATACAGCCGGTTAAACAAGAGAGAGGAGATGAATAAAAAGCTATGAAGTATTTAGTACTTGTCAGCCATGGCGATTTTGCAGAAGGTTTGAAAACATCACTTGCTATGTTTGCAGGAGATAAGATGGACCAAGTCTTAGCAATTGGCTTAAAGAATGGTGAATCGGCAGATCAGTTTGGGGAAAGATTCAAAGAATTAGTGAATTCATTACAGGCCGAAGATGAAATCGTTCTATTAGCTGATATCGTTGGTGGTTCACCACTTACAACAGCATTAAATGTCTTAGGAGAAGCTGGACGTTTAGATAATATGACTGTTGTTGGCGGGATGAACTTACCAATGGCACTAACAGCTGTCGTTATGAAGGACGCTTTAGAAGGAGATGCCTTAACTCAGACACTTCTTAATGAAGGTGCTTCAGGATTACAGAAGTTTGATACATCATCATCTGATGGTGATGACGACGAAGATGATATTTAAAAGAGAGATAATAATAGGAGGAAATAATAATGATCTCATTTGTTAGAATTGATGACCGTATGATTCATGGTCAGACAGTTACTCGTTGGTCTAAGGAATATCCTTGTACAGGTTTAATTGCAGTTAATGATGCAGCTGCAACTAACAAAGTTTTAAAGAGTGCTTATAAGAGTGCTTCTGATAAGAAGACTTTCGTATGGACAAAAGAACATTTCAAAGATGTTCAGGAAAAAGTTTTAAAATCAAAGGATGAATATTTCTTAATCACTAAGAATCCACTTGATATGAAATATATCCTTTGTGACTTAGGATTTGTACCAAGCGATGTTAAGACAATTATCGTAGGTCCTTGTAATGACCGTCCAGGCGCTACAAAACTTGGTAACAACCAGTCAATCACTCAGGAAGAAGCTGAAGCTTTTGAAGCAATCGCAAAAGCTGGATATAAAATCAAATTCTCACTTGTCCCAGATGTATCTATCGGTTATTGGGATGACTTCAAAGGTAAATTTGGCTTTTAAAAACTAAATACGATTAGGGAGGAAAATTTAATGAGTATTAGTTGGTTACAAGCCGCTTTGCTTGGTCTATTTGCATCTTTAGCATCTATGCCAGGTATGGGTGGTACTTCAATTGGTAACTACACATTAGGTCGTCCATTAGTTGGTGGCTTGATTTGTGGTATCATCTTAGGCGATATCAAAACTGGTATCTTATGTGGTGTCGCTATGCAGGTCGTTTACATTGCCTTAGTTACTCCAGGTGGAACTGTTTCTGCCGATGTTCGTGCTATTTCTTATATTGGTATTCCACTAGCAATGGTAGCTGTTAAAGCTCAGGGCTTAGATCCTGCATCTGTTAAAGCAACAGGCTTAGCGACTTCAATGGGGACGTTAGTTGGTACTGTTGGTACAGTTTTATTCTATGGAACTGCTACATTAAACTTAGTATGGCAGGGAATTGGCTGGAAAGCTGTTGAAAAAGGTGACTTCCATAAGATCTACACTGTAGATTTCATCTTACCTTGGATCTCACATATCTTATTCTCTTTCATTCCAACATTAATTATGTGTAAATTAGGTGCAAGTGCCGTAACTGCATTAAAGAACGCTTTACCAATGGATGGTATTGCTATGAAGACATTATTCACTGTCGGTGCATTACTTCCTTGTGTCGGGATTGCCATCTTATTAAAACAGATCGTTGAAACTGCTGCTGACTTCATTCCATTCTTTGTAGGTTTCACTTTAGCTGCCTCACTTGGTTTGAACTTAGTATCAGCTGCATGTATCTCATTAATCTTCGCAGTTATCTACTACAAACTCGAAATGATCAAAGTCGAACGACCAGCAGTTGCCGGAGGTTATGATGACGATGATGAAGAAGAGGAGGATATTTAGTCATGGCAGAAAAGAAATTAAGCAAGAAGACATTATCTAGCTCATTCCATCATTGGTATTATGGTAACTTAACTTGCTTCACTCAGGAACATATGCAGACATTTGGTTACTTAGCTGCAATGCTGCCAATTGTCGAAGAATTATATAGCGATAAAGAAGATCAGAAGAAAGCTATGAATACATATACTGCTTTCTTCAACACAGAACCTCAGATTGGTTCAATCGTTGTTGGTATCACTGCCGGTCTTGAAGAAGCTCGTGCAAACGGCGAAGACGGCGTAACTGATGAAACAATCAACGGTTTAAGAGCCGGCTTAATGGGTCCTTTAGCTGGGATCGGTGACTCATTGATCGTTGGTACATTAATTCCAGTATTATTAGGTATCGCTTTAGGCTTATCTAATGGTGGTAACCCACTTGGTGCTATTTTCTACATTATTGTTTGGAACTTATTAGCTTACTTCGGTATGCGCTTTGCTTATAACAAAGGTTATGAACTTGGTGGTAAAGCCGTAGAAGTATTAGTTGGTCCACAGGGTCAGGCTATCAGAAAAGCTGTTGGCGTTGTCGGTGGTATGGTCATCGGTGCCGTAGCTGCTACTTGGGTATCAGTTAAGACTTCATTAGAATTAAAGAACTCTAGTGGTAAAGTCTTCTTATCATTACAGAAACAGTTAGATAACGTTTATCCTGGTTTATTAACTGCTGCATTTATTATCTTATGCTGGTGGTTAATGGCTAAGAAGAAAATGTCACCGATCACTGTTATGTTATTATTAGTTGTCATCGCCTTCGTAGGTGTATTAGTTGGATTCTTCGATCCAGGTCTAAAATACTAATAATATCAATAATATCAATAGTATTAATCGTCAAAAGAAAGGACAGGTATTATGACTAAGCAGGAATTTCAAGGATTAGAAAAAGAAGTAAAATATCAAAAACACATGATCGAAAATCTCGGTCGCTGGCTTAATCTGTCGTTTTTAGTAGCCAGTATAGGTATAGTGCTGATCTATGCTTTTCTCTCTCGCAATTTGATACTCACGATCCTTGGCGGCGTTTTAACTGCTGTTGGTGTCATTGCCTGTCTGATCTTTGGTCTTGGCATTCGCAATGGCCGTCGCAATGTAAATAAAATCATTGACGATATGGAAGCACATGTGCATGCCTCATAAACCGTTCATGATATAAGTAAATGATCCTCCCGTTTGGGAGGATCGTTTATTTATCTCTTTTTTTATGCAACAATGAATTTTCAAACATATTTTTTAACTACCCTTGAATGGGTTATACTCAAATATTCTTCAGTCAATAAAAAATATTGATATAATCTACATAAATTAAAATGATTTATGATTATAAAATAGAAATAAAAAACAAAGTAGTTATAATATATTCAAAATATAACTACTTCTTTTCAATAGAATTCTTAACGATATGAGACTTTTTCGTTTTCATTATTGAAAAGATCTTTCACTTCTAAGAGATCATGACAGATCTTATAAGTCATATTGGCATAAGTATCCTGAGGATATTTCATATCAGGAACACAGATCACAGGAATATGTGCATGATCAGCTGCCTGAATGCCAGCTTCACTATCTTCTAAAACGATGGCTTCATTTGGTGAGACATGAAGTTTCTTACATGCTTTTAGGAAAACTTCAGGATCAGGTTTCCCATGTTCTACCTCATCACCACAGATTGAATCATCAAAATACTGAGTTAAATTTGCCTGAGTCAAGATCTCATTGACACGATTACGAGTACTTGATGTCGCAACGATCGTTTTGATTCCATGTGCCTTCAAATCTTTTAGCAGTTCGACAAGTCCTTTTTTTAGAGGGACACCTTCTTTTTCAAAACGGTCATGCATCAATTGATGGACCTTTTTAAGAACTTCAGGATAGGGGAAATCCTCACCATATTCATTGGCCATCTGACCAGTAATTGAGGCATCCGTCATACCAATAAAAGAAATATAAAATTCTCTACGCATAGATTGACCCATTGGTTTTAAGACTTCTTGATAAGATTCAAAAGTGACTTCTTCACTATTGATCATCAATCCATCCATATCAAAAATAACAGCTTTCATAATATGTCCTCCTGCTTTCATTGTATAGAAAGAAGAAACTTTATGCGTTAAAATTTCTCTATTTGAAAATAAAACTCTTACTGAAAAATGTCAAGCGTGTGACCTTCATGTGACCAAGCAAGTTTACAATAGTTTTGGACATGTCGTAGGGTGTCGATCGTCTAGATGAGTAAAGGGAAAGGCCACATCTTTTGATGCGGTCTTTAGTCTTGATGATCGATCCTGACAGTCATTAAAAAAAGGCCGAAAGGCCTTTTTATCTTTGACGATAGAGAATGTATGATTCGTAAGGACGAAGATCAAGATCTTCAGTGATTTCTGTATCCTTATAGTTTGAAAGTAAGATCGTATAGTCACCATTTAAATCAATATGAGCTTTGGCTTCTTTGCCATAGAAGTTGTTGATGACGATCAGTTCCTCATCATCCGTTTCACGCTTGTAAGCAAAGATCGCATCATCATCCTTCAGTAATGGGACAAACTTGCCTTCCTGGATGACCTTATAAGTCTTACGCAGTTTGATGAGTTTCTGATAGTGATAGAATAATGAATTCTTATCAGCTAATGCCTTCTTCACGTTGATGTCCTTGTAGTTAGGATTGACACGGATCCATGGCGTGCCGTCTGTAAAGCCGGCATTTTCTGAATCATCCCAGCAGATCGGCGTACGGGCATTGTCACGTGAATGACATGATAATGCGTGCATAACTTCTTCCTCGCTCATGCCTTTTTTCTTTAAGATCTTATAGGCATTTAATGATTCAACGTCACGGTATTCATCAAGCGTCTTGAAGTTGCCGTTTGTCATGCCGATCTCCTCGCCCATGTAGATGTAAGGAACGCCTCGCATCATATGGATCGCAGTGGCTAACATCTTTCCTGATTCTAATGGATAGTTCTTATCATCGCCGAATCTTGAAAGAGATCTAGGCTGATCATGACAGTTCCAGAAGAGAGCAGGCCATGAGTCATGCTCCTGCAGGCCCTCCTGCCATGTGATGAAGAGATCCTTCAGTTCATGAAAGTCGAATGGCTGCACATGCCATTTCTTCTTGTCCTTGTAGTCCACCTTTAGGTGATGGAAAGTGAAGACGGTATTCAATTCATGCTGGTCCTCACCGGAATAGTGATAGACGTTTTCCAATGTTGCAGAAGAAAGTTCGCCGACTGTTAATCCATCCGTATCCTGACCGAATGAACGTTTATTCAGCTCCTTAAGATATTCATGAACACGTGGGCCATCCGTATAGAACTGACGGCCGTCAAAGTTGTTTGGATCGTCCTCATAGCCTCGCTTGGAGATCAGGTTGATGACATCGAAGCGGAAGCCGTGAACGCCCTTGTCGCGCCAGTAGTTGATGATCTTGGCCATCTCCTCACGTACGGCAGGATTCTCCCAGTTTAGATCGGCCTGAGTGACATCGAAGAGATGAAGATACCATTCATCATAGCGCTCTACATATTCCCAGGCGCTGCCGCCGAACTTTGACTGCCAGTTTGTAGGAGGGACGCCCTTTGCTTTACCTTTTTTAAAGATGTAGAAGTTTTTGTAGTATTCATCACCGGCCATGGCCTTCTTGAACCATTCATGCTCTGTTGAAGTGTGGTTGAAGACCATGTCGAACATGATGTTGATGTTGCGCTTAGCACATTCTCTTGATAACTCCTCAAAGTCCTCCATCGTGCCGTAGCGTGGGTCGAATTCACGGTAGTTGGCGACATCATAACCCCCGTCTCTCTGAGGAGAGATGGTCATGGGGTTGAACCAGATGTAGTCAATGCCAAGTTCCTTTAAGTAGTCCAGCTTGCTGATGACGCCCTGAATGTCGCCGAAGCCGTCGCCGTTGGAGTCGGCAAATGACTTGGGGTAGATCTGATAAACAACTTTGTCCTTAAAGCTCATAGATTAGTCCTCCAGTTTCAAAATATCTTTTTCGCCTGCTTTAACATCAGTATTGTATTTTAAGATTTCCATGTTTGATTTGTCAGTGAAGACGACAGGGGAAACAAGTGACTTGCCGGCAGACTTGATCTTGTCAAGATCGACGTCAACCAACAGATCGCCCTGGCTGACATGATCGCCCATTTCCACATGAGATGTAAAGCCGACACCGTCTAACTCTACAGTATCCATGCCAATGTGGATGAGGATTTCCTTGCCGTTGTCAGTCTTGAGACCATAGGCATGCTTAGTTGGGAATGTCATAACGATTTCACCAGAGAATGGAGCATAAACCTTGCCGTCAGTTAATTCGATGGCAATGCCGTCGCCCATAGCCTTAGAAGCGAATGCCTGATCATCAATATCTTCAATTTTATAGCAGTGTCCAGTCATAGGTGCAATGAATTCTTCATTTTCAGGAGCAACCTTTTCAATATCTAAGGCAGTACCGGCAGCTTCCTTGGCTGCCTGCTTGCCTAATAAGTCTTCAGCAGATAGTTTCTTTTTACCAACAATTAAAGTCAAGACGAATGGAATGACGATGGCAACCAGCATAGCTAATGCGAATGTTCCCCAGAACTGAGGCTTGATTGAAAGGATGCCAGGAATGCCGCCGACACCGATTGAGGTAGCCATTGTACCAGAGCCGACTGAGATGACAGCCGCACATGCAGAACCGATCATGCCGCATACAAGTGGGAATACATATTTTAAGTTGACACCGAATAAAGCTGGTTCAGTAACGCCTAAGTAACAAGAAATTAATGCTGGAATGTTGACCTGCTGAGCACGGTCATTCTTTCTCTGAAGGACTGACATGCCAAGAACAGCAGAACCCTGAGCAATATTAGACAACGCAATCATTGGCCATAAAATCGTACCCTTGTATTTCTGAATTAAAGTCATATCAATGGCATTTGTCATATGATGAAGACCAGTCATAACGATTGGAGCATATAAGGCGCCGAAGATGGCTGCAAAGACAACTCTGAAGCTTCCAGATAAGCCAGCTTTGACAACAGTGGCAATACCGTCACCGATCGTCCAGCCGATTGGACCAACAACAGTGTGAGCTAAGATTACAGCAGGAACTAATGACATGAATGGAACAACGATCATCGAAATAACAGCAGGGCAGACCTTGCGCCAGAACTTTTCTAAGTAGACAAGAACGAAGGCAGCCATGATGGCAGCAATGACCTGGCCCTGATAGCCGATCATCTTGACTTTAGCAAAGCCGAAGTTCCATACAGGAATCTTATTAGCAGCAGTCGTGGCAACTGAGAAGCCGTTTAACAGCTGACCAGAAACTAAAGTTAAACCTAAGATAATACCAAGGATCTGAGTCGTGCCCATCTTCTTCGTAACGGACCAGCAGATTCCGACTGGCAGCATATGGAAGACAGCCTCACCAATTAACCATAAGAAATTATAAGTTCCCATCCAGAACTGAGATGTCTGAGTCAGCGTCTTTCCGTTGACTAAGGCAATATCACCAATAACGTTTCTGAAGCCTAAAATTAAACCACCACAAATCAATGCGGGAATGATCGGAGCGAAGATCTCGCCGAGATCGCCCATGATCTTCTGAAGGATCGTCTGATTTGACTTGGCTGCATTCTTAACGGCTGCCTTTGAGACGCCTTCAATGCCAGATACGGCAACGAAGTCATTGTAGAACTCTGACACTTCATTCCCGATGATGACCTGGAACTGACCGCTCTGTGTGAACGTTCCCTTGGCGCTAGGAATGGCTTCGATGGCATCGATGTCCGCTTTCGATGGAT
Organism: uncultured Erysipelotrichaceae bacterium; assembly: GCA_900317015.1. Classification (GTDB taxonomy): domain Bacteria; phylum Bacillota_I; class Bacilli_A; order Erysipelotrichales; family Coprobacillaceae; genus Intestinibaculum. The sequence goes on from ONFH01000019.1 coordinate 22,840, forward strand.
CAACGAGCACGAATCTCATTCTTGTTACGCAGTGTGAGACGGCATTGATGTTCTCCTTTCCTCCTACATATTTAAGCAGATCTTCTGCATCTTTTGTAAACTTACCCATACGTTTTCTCCTCTCTCTAACTTGTACGTATATCTCTTTGACAACTACACTATACATATGTACGTACAAGTAGTCAACAACTTTCTTTAATTTTTTTCATTTTGTGTAAAAATGTACGTTAAAAGAACACAGGTGCTTTGTGGGCACCTGTGTTCATGATGGAGATATGAAAAAAGACCTGCATTTGCAGATCTTATACTTTCGTGATTCTTCTTGCACGATCTTCGAAACGGAACTTATCAGGACGATGTCTTGATGATGTATACTGGAAGATCTGCGCATTGCTTAAGTAGACATAGCTTTCTACATCTACGATCATATTATAGTCTTTGAGATCTAGATATTTTTCATCCATGCCATTGGCATTCTGACAAGTGATGATCTTGTCGGCATAGGCAATCTCAAGGTGCAGTGTATTTTCAAAATATTCATATAATGAATTTTCAGCGGCCTCTAATGGTAGTTCAGGGACGACATCGGTACGTAAGAAGTCGGTATCAAGAATTGCTGGCTCATTTGAAAACTTACGAAGTCGCATGAGCATCCAGACATAATCATCAGTCGAGACTTGTAAATTTTTGGCGATCTTTTCATCAGGATGGATCTTGTCTAGAAAAATAACTTCGGTACTTGTTTCTTCGTCATAATGCTTCGAGACTTCTTTAAATGATTCAGTATTAGAAATAGGCAATTTGAAGCGATGGATATCAAGAACGATTGAGCGACGGCCTTGTGATTTCTGAATATATCCATTTTGAATTAACAGACTCAATGATTTACGAATCGTATCTCGTGAAGCATTATACTGCTTCATTAATTCATGTTCACTCGGCAGGAAATCCCCTTCGTTTAATTCTTCTTTTTCTATTTTAGAAGCAATCTCCTTAAATATAGCTTCATATTTTGTCATTTCTTGTCACCTCAAGGGGAATTATATCATGCTCCCTTTAAAATACAATAAATAGGAAATGATTGAATTTCCATATTTTGCATACATAAAATGCGTTGCATTTAAAACTTATAAAAAGAGATGATATTTTTTTCGAAACATTTATAATGAAATAAGAAGAAGGGGGAATGGATAGTGAAACCAAGAATAGGTATTGCGGCCAATATTCTACAGATGCATGATGGCTTCTTTGTTGGTGTTTATAGAGATTATGTCAATAATGACTATGTCGATTCAGTCGTTAAGGGAGGCGGTATTCCGGTAATGCTTCCAGTCCTTCGTGATCTTGAAGATGTAAAAGATCAGATCAGAGGTCTTGATGGAATCATCTTAACTGGTGGCTATGATGTCGATCCATCACTTTATGGCGAAGAAACAAGACAGGAATGTGGTTTCATTATGCGTGAGATCGATGAATTTTATCTTTCTCTTGTCAGAGCGGCTGATGAATTAGGCATTAAGGTGCTGGGAATTTGTAAAGGAGCGCAGATCATCAATGTAGCCTATGGTGGTACGCTTTATCAGGATCTTGTTAGTCAATGTCCAAAAGCTTTAAAACACATCCAGCAGGCCCCTCGCTATCAGGCGACACAGGGCATCATGATTAAAGATGATTCCTTTTTATATGATGTCTTTGGCCCAAGCGAACGTGTGAATTCCTATCATCATCAAAGCGTAAAGACGTTAGGAAAAGGCCTAAGATTAACCGCAACGACAAAAGACGGCATTGTCGAAGGCTTTGAAAAAGAAGAGGGTACGTTCATGTGTGGTGTACAGTTCCATCCAGAGATGATGGCAACATTTAATAATGAAGAAATGATCAGATTATTCACTATGTTTTTTGAAAAATAGAAGAAGAAAAATTTGCGACAGCGTATGGAAATCATAGGATGTCGCTATTTTTATGTTAAAATATTAATAAGAAT
>ONFH01000022.1 GCA_900317015.1 uncultured Erysipelotrichaceae bacterium
GATCTCCACATCTTCACTCACTTCCATAACGGGTAATGGCTGAACGCTTTGTTTTTCATAAGTGATCAACCCAGCTTGAGAATGGATGATCAAAGCATTCAGCTGAGAGATCATCTTGACACCCGTTCCACCATCGATTGAAATGATCCTCTTTTTCTCATCAATGATAATATCGTTATTGATATGATTCGGATCATAATTCGATGTTGGCAGATGGCCGACAATGACTGTCTCTTTCAATTGATGCCCAAGATCTAAGAAATGTTGCATCTCTAAATAACTAGAAAGTCCACATTCCTTATAGTTATCTCTTGGTTCTAAGCCAGCATGAACGAAAATATAGTCATTAAACTTCAGCGTCGTTGGCAGACTCTCAATAAACTTGAGTTCCTTTGATAATTGTTCATGCATGCCTTTCTGGACGCCCAGCATCGTTTCATGACCATCCTTATAATAGTGATCATAGAGATAACGAACGACCCCATTGCTGGAAACTCGCTTTAAATAAAGCGGGATCTGATTGGCCAGCTCAGGAATGTTGAGCATCGCATCAAGGGCCCATTCACAGTTGCCAAGAAGGACGTAACATCTTGGAAACTGACTTAAATATTGGACATAGTGGATCGTCTCTAACACTTGATCCCCTTTTTCCACAAAGTCCCCAATAATGACTAAGTAATCTTCTTCTGGTTTATATTTTACTTTTTTAAGCAGGGCTTTAAATCGATCCAAATGGCCATGAATATCGGAAATGGCAATCAGTCGATAATCACCCTTTACGCGTTTTACGATATGTTTTGCACGTGTAATCATGTCATCACTTCCTTTCTGATTATATCATGAAAGACAAAAACAAAACAGAAGAGCCTAGCCCTCCTGCTTATTTGCATAGTACTTACGTACAAGCATCTGTGTTTTTGCGATATGTGTCTTGATCATTTCAGCAGCCTCATCCGCTTCTTTTTCTTCGATCTTTTCAAAGATGGCCTGATGTTCTTTTAAGGCTGTATCCATTCGTGACACATTCTTGAGACAATGACGAGATGTGACGGAGACATAATAATGAAGATCCTTGAGCGTCTGTTCAAAATAGCTTGACTGTGTTGCCTGATAGATGGTTTCATGATAAAGAATATTCAGTTCATCGACTTTCGCAGATTCTTTCTTCATCGTATAGAATTCCATCAGATCAAGGACATCCTTGATCTTTGCTAAATGAATATCATCCATACGTTTGATGGCTAATTTGATAGCCAACGCTTCTAATGATTTACGCATTTCAAACATATCGTCGATATCCCGGGGAGAAAAGCCTTTCACATAGACGCCTTTATTCGGAATGCTTTCCACAAGTCCTTCTAGCTCTAGCTGCTTCAATGCTTCTCTGATCGGTGTACGGCTGAAATTTAATTCGTTGACTAACGTCAATTCATTCAGCTTATCGCCCGTCGCATATTCCCCATTTAAAATACGATCTCTTAGGAGCTCAAAGATCTTTGTCCCAAGAGTGCCATGTTTGGCTTGTTCAAATAAACTATGTGATGGCATAACGATCCCTCCTATTGTATACAATTATACTTGTTTTTGAATACATTGCAATTCTTTTCGCCTGTCCTTTAAAAAATCTCTATTTTTCTCGTCATATTATTATGATAGAATGTGAGCGGTGATAAATATGATACTTTCAGCTTCTTCTTTAACCAAATCCTATTTTGCTCAGGATGTGTTAAAGGATGTCACCTTTCAATTGGATGAACATGATAAGTTAGCAATTATTGGTGTCAATGGAGCAGGAAAATCCACACTTCTTCATCTCATTACTGGCGAAGAAGATTATGATTCCGGCTCTCTTTCCATCAATAAATCGATGAAGATCGGCTATCTTTCTCAGGAACATGCTTTTGATTTAGACAAAAGCATCTATGAGACCCTTGAAGAACCATTTGAAGGGCTGATGAAAATAGAAAAAAGATTACGTGAATTGGAAAACTTAATGGGTACGTCAAGTGATCTTGATCAGATCATGCGTGAATATGACAGCTTAAGTGCCAAATTTGATCATGAGAACGGCTATGAAATGCAGTCGCAGATCAAAGGCATCTTAAATGGTCTTGGCTTTAGTGAAGATATGTGGTCACAGCCAATGCGCATCTTATCAGGTGGTCAGAAAACAAGAATCGGCTTAGGTCAGCTCTTACTGACCAAACCAGATTTACTTTTACTTGATGAACCAACAAACCATTTGGACTTATCGTCGATTGAATGGTTAGAAAACTATTTGAAGAACTATCCAAAAGCCTTAATCGTCGTTTCCCATGACCGTTATTTCGTCGATCAGGTATCGAATACAATCATGGAAATTGAAAATGGCCGTTCGACGATCTATAAATGTAAATACTCAGAATATGCCCAGATTAAAAAGCATAATCGTGATGTCGACCTCAAGCATTATTTAGATAATCAGAAAGTGATCAAGAAGATGCAGGATTCAATCGACCTCTTAAAATCTTTCGGTCGTGAAAAACAAGTTAAGCGTGCGGAATCAAAAGAGAAAGCTTTAGCAAAGATGGAAAAGATCGAACGTCCAGAATCTCTTCCTAGAAGTATTCGCTTAAGCTTTGATCCGGAAGTTGAATCCGGCTTTGATGTTTTAAAGGTCAAAGACTTAGCCATGGCTTTTGATCATCCATTATTTGATCATGTCAGCTTTGAAATCAAGCGTGGGGAAAAAGCGGCTTTACTTGGTCCTAATGGCATCGGGAAAACAACACTCTTCCACATCATCTTACACGACTTATCCCCTACTCATGGGAAAGTCAAATTAGGTGTGAAAGTCATGATCGGCTATTATGATCAGGAACAGACCTCATTAAATATGAATAAATCGATCTTTGATGAAATCTCTGATACCTATCCAACGATGACCAATACCGAGATCAGAAACGTCTGTGCCACTTTCCTTTTTAGAGGCGATGATGTTTTTAAGACCATCGGTGATCTCTCTGGTGGAGAAAAAGGCCGTGTCATTCTGATCAAGCTGTTATTAAATAAGGCCAACTTCCTGATTCTCGATGAACCAACGAACCATCTTGATATTCAGAGTGAAGAAGTGCTTGAAGATGCTTTAAGCGACTTCCCAGGGACCATTCTCTTTATCTCCCATGACCGTTACTTCATCAATAAGATTGCGACAAAAGTCATCGAATTAACGCCTCATGGTACCAAGACTTATGAAGGAGACTATGATTACTATCTGACACATCGTATTGACAAGCAAGAAGAGTCAAAAGAAAAAGCGGTCACGCAGGTCAAGATTCAAAATACGATTGATAAGAAAACCAAAAATCGTATCAAGAAACTTGAAGAAGAGATCTCTCAGATGGAAGAGACCATCACTAATAAGGAAGCTTCATTAAATGATGAAGAGATCCTCAATGACTATGAAAAATACAATGCTTTAAATGATGAAATTGCTGCTGATAATGAAAAATTAGAAGCACTCATGGAAGAATGGGAAGCATTACAAGAATAAGCTAAAAGGAAGCCGCGGCTTCCTTTTTAGTCATTCTCTTTATAAATTTTTGTACGCTCCAACATAAAGACCGGTGAAGAGAAACTGCCTGGTTCTGTTTCCTCCATCGCCTCTTCACAGGCTTCAACTCTTGCATCCATATCATCGATCATATTAAGCATAATTGCTTCTTTTGTGGCCGGCTGCTTGATGGCTCCATATTCTAACTTGCCATGATGTGAAATAATCATATGCACAAGACGTTCCACAGTCGCCTCGTCATACTCACCTTTTTTGGCTTCATCAAGAATCATCGTGGCGCCAATAAATAAGTGACCAAAGAAGTTGCCTTCTTTTGTATAAGTGGCATTGCCTAAATTATTGGTCTCTAATTCTTTGAGTTTCCCAATATCATGTAATGCACAGCCAATCACTAATAGATTCCAGCTCTTCATAGACTCCTGGTTTGTCTTACGGTCTGGAAAATATACGCGCCTCAAATAAACTGCTGTACTGATCATACGATAAGTATGGTAGATGAGACCACCTTTTAAAGCGTGATGGTTGCTTGTCGCAGCCGCCCAATTAATGAGCTGGTCCTTATATTCACGATATAAATTCAATGCGATCTGGCGTTCTGGAATCGTACATATCTCGCTAAGGATCTTAATGATAGAATCATACATTTGTTGCGCATCGCGAACGCATTTCACGTATTCACTCATATCGGCATTATTATCAAAACCCAAAACATTATTCACAACATAGGAAGCACTGCCATTGTAGTCTCTTCGTTCAAGTTCCACATCAATGACTTGTTCCACCGTGTCTTTTACATCATCAAGTGAGGTATCCCACTTACGAGCATCAATTTTCGATGTACCATCACTTAGTGTCATCACGACAAATGGCTTGCCTGCTTTTGTTTCTTTTTGAGAAGCCTTTAATACTAAGGTACTCCCCTGCTTGACATCGTTATTATTAAATTCTGTAAATATTAGTTTCTGCATAGTATCGCCTCACTCTCATTTAACTAGAAAACAAGGCAATAATCAAGATGATCTCAAATTATATGAAATTCTCTATATGTTTCCTAGTTTTACGCTACTTATGCAATATGTCCCCTGATAAGACAGAATCCCACCACTTGATAGAAAACAAGAAAAATGCGTATAAAATATAATTGAATTCAAACATAAATCCATGGATCAACTCACTGACTTATTGAAAGGAATGATCAAAATATGTCTAAATTTGTTTATGTTATTTTAAGCTTAATGCTTTGCCTCTCAACGTCCAATCATGTTTTTGCAGCAGAAACTGTTGAACATGATCATCATGTTATCAAAAATGATCAGCAGCTACAAACATTTGAAAATGAATATCAGTCATTATCCATTGAAGAGCTGCAACAGGTCATTGATTCTTCAAAAAAAGTTTCAGGTGTCAATGCAATCAAGGCAGCATGGTTTGCAGCAGCACAAATTGCACGATTAAGAGGATTCAATCTTTCTGCAACACTTGTAGAGTACTCATTACGTAATAAAAACTACTATGAATCAAATGGTCAATTCGCTAGTGCGATTAAGAAAACATCTGTTTATCCATCCATGCGAAAGAAAAGAAATGGTAGTGTGGTATTTACAAAAGCTATGAACGCAGATTTGTATTATTCGCTACACAAGTGCAGCTATTCTTCAAAAGGCAATAGTAGAGGAATGAGGATGACGGTTTACGATACATATGATTTTAAATTGGAAAAGAATGTATATGCAGACTTGTTTACCAAACTTGTAAACAATTGGGCTTATCTTTCGCAGCACATGAACGTATTAAATATTATAAACGTGTCAATTAGTATTGACGTCTAAAACATAGGAAAGAGGGAAATGTGATTTCCACAGAAATAGAGGTTTGAAAATATATGAAGAATTTCATGAAGAGAATGATCAGATTATCGCTTCTACTTTGTATTTGCATAGGAGCGACGGGATGCCAAAAGTATAATACCCCAAAATATCGTGAAAGAAGAGCTGATGAAGATGCCGATCGAATGACGAAAGTGCTTAAGAATAACTTTAGCTATAAACTTATTCTCAATGACGATGGAGGGTTTGGCAATGATCGTTCAAAAATCTTTGAATTTTCTTTAAAGAAGCCTCAAACTCTTAAACACTTCAAGAAAATGGATCAAGAAGGAAAAGAAGATTATAACGGATTGATTGATGGCTTTGAATTTCCAAAGAACTTTCACAAAAAGCAGTATAAAAGTGAGCTTTCAAAACTATTCAAGGCAAAAGACTGTAAGTATTATTTTATTAAAGGTCGATTTAAAAAGAATGAGGAGCACGCAGATGAGATGTATATATACGCTCAGTCATTGAATAAAGGCTACTACTATTTGTTCATCATATAGTGGTGTACTATAATTGAATTATGTTTAATTTATATATTTTAGAAGATGACGAAAACTTTAAAAAGAAAGAAAAGCAATTGATTCATAATATTCTAGGCGAATGCAATTATGATCAGGAAATAAGTAATAAGATTGATCTCTATCTGCTAGATATTTATGGCGAAGTGAATGGTATAGAGCTTGCTTCAAAAATAAAAAAGCATAATCAGAATGCCCAGATCATCTTTGTCACCAGCTATGATGCACTTGTCTATGAGGCAATGCGCACCTTCCCTTTCTATTTTGCCAGAAAATCACATTTAGAAGAACTAGAATATGCCCTTAAAGAATTTTTAGCATCCCAACTGGTTAAGACGATGAAAGTTCCCATTGCTAATACACGTGAAGAGATGGACCTATCAATCTGTGAAATTGTTGCAATTGAAAAATATCATAACTATTGTGACATCCACACTAAAAATTCAACCTTTCATAAAAGATGCAGTTTAAAAGAAATCGATCAAGATTTAGATGATCACTTTATTTATGTGAACAAGGGTGTCATTGTAAACATTGACTATATGAATAAGATCGACAAGGATGTGCTTTTAGATGACTTTGGTCAATGTTACAGCATCAGTCGTTCAAAAAGAAAGGACGTTATAAAGATGATGATTAGAAAGAAGGTAAAAAAGTGACATTTCAGATATCCTTTTGCTTAGCCGCTGCAATATGGCTCATCTTCATTCATAACTTCTATTTTCAAGAAAAGAAAGATTTAATCATATTTAGCGTTGTAGAGCTAGGACTTCTTTATCTCTTTTTCTTAGAGAAGAGAAGTAACTGGTATACATTTCTCTTTTACTGTATTCTGCTCATTATCATTGAAAGCTTTACACTTCACAAGACTCACCATCGTAAAGCATTTCAAGTTGATCAAACAGTCTATCATGAGATTTTTATGATAATGAATGGTGGCCTGCTTTTCTTAGGAGTTTATAGTTTTCTAGCACTCCTTTATTATCTGATCATGTGGTATGCGCCCCTGAGCTTTGAACATATTTCACTTGTTCCACTTACTTTGGTGACGCTCTTACTGATCTCTTTTTTCTTAAAGAAAAGATATGACTTCCGTAGTCTTAGTCTTATTGAACTTCATGATTCTGAAATGCTTATGATGTCTTCACTCTCTGGCAGTCTGATCTTGATGACTTCATTTATTGTCCACGTCATCAATAATAAAGGCATTCATGCTGTGATTGCCATGATTATCATTGATGTCTGTATGGTCTCCCTCATCGTGATGATGATTCAATTCATTATGACTGAAAGAAAAGTGACGCAGTATCAAATTGAACATAGACAGTCCTCCATGCTGCAGTCTGCTTTCATCGCCGCCAAAAGTGAGAGTCGTTTTCTCAAAGACCTTAAGCATGATCTGGTGTACTTACAATCTTTAGACCCCTCTTATAACAAATCATTACAGGTGGTGATTGATTCCATTGATCACCATCAGATCCCTGAGGATGCCGGCACACTGCTTATGAATACATTAATTGAGGAAATGAAGAAGGCCACTGATGATCCCCTTTCTGTTGTTGTAACAAAAGCTGCGAGCATCAACATCAAACAATATAATGTGATCCTAAACTTTTATCATAAACTGCTTGAAGAGACAAAGATGATGCAGATCAGAATTGATCATGTCGACAGCTATAATCGGTTTACCTTTATTACAAAATGTGACCATAACATCCATTTTGAAGATACGCCTCACTATTATGTTTATGTGAATACATTTGATCAATTTGTCAAAGTGACTTTACTTGTACAGGAGACTCATTATGACGAAAGCTTATAAAGTGCATTACATCTCGCGAATTTTCTTTCTTGTGGCTTTGCTGATCAATATCTACATCGCACTTGATGTCGATATTCTTTATGGCACACTGTATATCTTTTTAAATATTATTCTGTGGTTTGCCTATGAACAATTCTTAAGGCCAGCTGAAACCTATAAAAAGCATAAAAGAGAACCCTTGCCGACAAGAATCATCAAATGGCTCACGCTCGTTTTCCTGCTTCTCTGGCTGATTTTATAAAGATCTCATCTAATAAAAGAGATGTATTCTCATTAAAAAAGTAGCATGGCTTGCTACTTTTTAACATTTAAGAGAACACAAACCCTTCTCTTAAAAAAGATTACTCATCGAATGCGCTCTTTAATACCACCTCGACATGTTGCTTAATGACATCATAGTTGTCCTGAGGACTACATTCATACACTTTCTTGTCATCAACATAAAACGTTGGGACGTAATAATAGTCATAAGTATCCGCCAGCGCTGCTTCCTGAACCTCATTGATCTTCTTAATTTCAATAGCCTTGTATTCAGGATGATCATTTAAGATATCTTCATAAGCCTTATTGGCATTTCTGCAATATGGGCATCCATTCATATAAAACCATGTCACTTTTTTCATTACACGCCACCTCTTTCTTATATCTTTATTATACTTGAATCCTGCTTTTTATGTCTGTGAAACGCACTTAAAAACATGGTACTTTTTAAAATACCATGTTCGAAAGTCTATTCTTCATCAAGGATATATTCTGCAGCGGATTCACCAGCCATACGACCAGAGTTGATCGCAAAGCCCATCGTATTGCCTGGTAAGGTAAAGTTATAAGAATCACCATAAATGGTATTAGCATCAGAACCAGCCGAATAAAGACCTGGAATTGGGAGATAGTCATCATCTAAAACTTCACAATACTTGTTAATACGGATGCCACCGATGGTTCCATAAGCACCAAGGTAGAACTTACCAACAAGATACTTGCCACGACCAGTAATTTTATGTAAATAGTCTGGGTTCTTACCAAACTGTGTATCTCGTCCTGTTTCACATGCTTCATTATAAGCTTCAACTGTATTCTTTAATGTATCTGGATGAATTCTTAATTTTTCGGCGAGTTCATCGAGAGTCTCAGCTTCAATATATGCTTCATAGTCTTGTTCAACCGCGCGTTTTGCTTCGGCCTCAAAGGCAAAGAAACAATCTGCTGGATGAACGATATCAAAGATATCTGGGCCATATTTCTTATAGTGATTTAAGATGGCGCCATCCATGATGCAGTAGCCATAATGACCTGGCTGTAAGGCAAGGGCATTTCCTGTAAATGTCGTATTACCCATACGATCTTCATTCATGAAACGTTCACCATACTGATTGATCAGTAAGTTTGGCTGACGTAAAACGGCATCCAAAATAAACCAGTTCATGTTATCGGGAAGCTGATAGATGGCTTCAATCCCAGCGCCAAACTTCATGGCCCCAGCACGCCACATCATCTTTAAGCCATCACCAGTAATCCCTGGAATCTGGAATGGATAATAATCTTCACCTAAATGTAAGTTGAATTCTTCGGCGATCATTTCCTTATTATTACCAAAACCACCAGTCGCGACAATCACGGCTTTACCATAGGCTTCGATCTGTTCACCAGCCTGATTAACGGCACGGACACCAACAATCTGATCATCCTTCTTAATCAGATCGACAACGGTTGTTTCCATTTCAAAAATAGCACCTAATTCTTTGGCACGAGCGGTCATCGCTTTGATCATCCCACCAGCAGCACGTGGACCGATCACACCATTTTCTGGCTTAACAATATGCCATGTGGCTTCTGATTCTGCGAAATATTTAAAAGCCCCAGCGAATTCGACGCCCATATCTTCAAGCCATCTGATCGTATCCGCTGACTTATGGAAATAAGTAGAAACAAGATCTGCATCCACACGCCAATGCGTATAGTCCATATGCATCTCTAAGGCATCTTTCACAGTAATTTGATCGAACTGTTTTTTCTGAACATCGGTATCAATACCAAGTGGACCCATACCCATATTCGCAGCTCCACCTGTCGTATTCGATTTTTCAAATACGATCGTCTTTAAATTCTTTTCTCCAGCGGCAATGGCAGCTGCAAGACCAGCAGGTCCAGCAGCAACCACAATGACATCTGCCTGCATTTCTTTCATAGTTTCATTTCCTTTCCATTCCACAGTTTTTTCTGCTTTTGTTTGTAACTTCTTCTTGAATAAGACAGCCTGTGGCTTCACACGCTTTCTTGCCACACGCTTCGTCTTTGTCTTCTTTTCGCCTTTCAAGCTGATTGGTTCATCAGGTAAATCAGGAAGTGCCCCTGTTATTAACTTGATCGCATGCGCATCACAAGTCTCTACACATTTTCCACACTTACTGCAGGTATATTCATCAATAATATTGATATAATCCTGACCACCTTGAATGGCCTGTACGTCACAGACATCATGGCATTTACCACAGCCATTACATAACTTTGGATCAATATAATAATGGATAAGATCTTTACACTTTAATGTTGGACACTGTCCTTTTAAATGCGCCTGCACTTCTTCAGGGAAGTTTGCGAGTAGGCTCGCCCATGTTTTCTTCGCATTCGTTCCCACTGAACAATTAGAATAATGATCCATCGCATCAACGATCTCATTGATCACATCAAAGTCTTTTTCTTTTGCTTTACCGCTTGTGAGATCATCAAATAAAGCAGCTAGCTGCATGTAGCCTTCACGACAGAACACACATTTTCCACAGCACTTTTCCTGATCACAGGAAATACGTTTCAAAGCTTCCTGAACCATACACTGGTCATCACCGTACGTTTCGATCACACCATTTTCAATCGTTTCTGATACAAGTGGTGTAGCGAGGGCTTCTTTATGATAGAATCGTTCACCGACTCTGACGGCTTTGACGCTGCCAACTAAGTCTTTTAAGAGTGTATTTGTCGTGACTATCTGAACGTTGCCATCCACGAAGACATAGAAATAATCACTCGACTTTCCTAAATGATTTTCATAATATTTGATCAAAGCAAGCGGACTCACGACAAGGTCCTTATCACTCACCGAAATTTCTTTTTTATTATGGATGACCGTTACCGAAGAATCATTGATTGTCATCGCAGCTGGCAGCCTGATGATGATGGGATGATCACCAAGTAATCTGGCACCCTGTAAAAGATCATCAAGACGTTCTTCAAAAAGGAAGGCCATCTTTTCATCAAGATCTGCCTCTGGTAAAGCAATGATCAGACGATCAAAATCTGATGGGAATTTCGTTTTTAATAAATCGTTATACATTAGGCCTCCCCCTTTCGATATTCTGAGTAGATCTTTGAATGAGTAATATGACAACGTAAGTCACACTGTAGACAGCGTGAAGCTTCTTTCTGGATCTTGTCATCATCGATGCCAAGATTGACAAGATCAAATTGATCCTTACGTTTATTTGCTTCTAAAATCGTTGGAGCGATACGTTCTTCATAACCAAAGCCAGGACGTTTACCGATCTTTCCATTCAGTTCTTCAACTGGTGCTAACACTTCACTGATATCACCATCGCCACCTAAGTACTGATCGATGCTGCTGGCAGCCTCACGGGCTTTCGCAATGGCTAAAATGACAGACTTTGTCCCATAGACCACGTCACCGCAGGCAAAGATGCCATCGACACTGGTCATGCTTTGATCATTGATGACGATACTATTGGCTTTCCCACGGATGATCTCTTCATTGCCTTCAAGATCACAGCTTTGTCCGACCGCAAAGATGACGGTATCACAAGGAATCACTTCATAAGAATCAGGCACTTTTTCAATGATGGCACGACGATTTTCATCAAACGTGAAGGAGGCGATCTCACTCATGCCAACCCCACTGACATGAGAATCCTCTGTGAAAATGCGTTCGAAGCTGCGAGCTGGATGAACATGGATACCTTCTTCCTGAGCCTGTAAGATTTCTTCTTCATCAGCAGTCATGGCATCACGTGCTTCAAGGGCAGCCACATGAACATCCTTAGCGCCTAAACGAACAGCGCTTCTCGCACAGTCAAAGGCGACATTTCCGCCACCTAAAACGACGACATGTTCACCTAAGCCTGTTTCTTCACCGCTAGCGCTTTGTGCTAAGAAGGTCAGGTTTGTTAAAACACCATCGGCATCATTGCCTTCAAGTGGTAATAAACGTCCCTTTTGATTACCGACCGCAATGAGGATCGCATCAAAGTCGTTCTTTAAACTTTGCACATCATCAACACGACAATTTGTTTCAAGCTTAATGCCACTTTCTAAGATATAATTGATTTCTTCATCGACGTCTTTTCTTGGTAAACGATAAGAAGGGATGCCATACTGCATCATGCCACCCGCTTTTTCACGAGCTTCTTTGATCGTAACGTCATGGCCTTGTTTTCTTAAATAATAAGCAGCCGTTAACCCAGCGGGTCCGGCACCAATGACACAGACTTTCTTATGCGTATCTGGAAGCTGCTTGCCTTGATGACGCCAGTATTTCCCTGTGTCATGTTCAGCAGCATAACGCTTGATATTACGAATAGAGATTGGATCCGTGAGCGCCTGACGACGACATTCATCTTCACAGACATGATTGCAGACATGACCTAAGACATGAGGGAATGGGGCTTTTTCACGAACGACAGCTGCCGCTTCATCATATTTGCCCTCACTAACATAACGCACATAGCGAGGAACATCGGTATGGGCTGGACATGTTGCATGACATGGAATCAAACTCTCCCATTTATCCCCGGCGGTATAATTTTTCACATCTCGAATGGTCCCGGTTGGACACACCTCTGCACAGGCGCCACAGAAACGACAGTCTTCATCTTTTAAAAGCTTTTCATGTAAGGTGCCAACATAGGTTTCGACACCTTTTTTCTTATAATCAAGGATTCCCACATCACGCAGATCATGACAGGCACGTACGCATCGTCCACATAAAATGCAGCGATTCATATCATGAATATAAAGAGGATTATGAATTTCTTTAAAGCCTTTGACACGACGATGCATTCTTGTGGCAGAAACATTCATATACTGAATAAGGTTCTGTAATTCACACTGGCCATATTTTGGACAAGTCGAACAGTCTTCTGGATGAGCAGCCAGAATTAACTCCATGGCTAAATTACGAAGTCTTGTCACTTCTTCGCTGTTGGTACGAACGACCATCCCATCCTTGACGGCCTGCTTACATGAGCAGACCGGTCTTTCTTCTCCTTCAATTTCGACGAAGCAAAGCTTACAAGTCGAGATTTCTGGAAGATCAGGATGGTGACAAATGTGAGGAATATAAATATTATGATCAAGAGCCGCATTGAGGACAGACGTCCCTTCTTCAACGGTGATCTCCTGATCATCAATTGTCATAGTAATCATCAAGTCACCTACTTTTCGATCGTGTTAAAATGCATGGCACGATATTTCTTCATTTTTGCCATCGCTTCTTTTTGATGAGCGAAGAAATCTAATTTTGTTTCAACGATCTCATTTAAATGTAATTCACGTGATTCATTCTTATTACGATCACGACATAAACCATCTTTCGCAAGAACGAAATGGACTTTGCCTTGTTCATCACGAACTAAGTCTCCCCCAGCGCCACAGACGGCACATTCAAACGGGAACTGAATCCCATCCCAATGCTTTTCACCAGGGAATACAAGAGAAGAATGACAGTTAGGGCATAAGCCCTGATCAGGATCACCCAGCCATTTTCTTTCTTCCACTGGTGTATTGATGGCTTCAACAATGTTTTCCCCCATCTTATGCGCACGATCAATTTGATCATCACGTAATAAGACATTGCCTGGACGGCCATTACGTGTTGCCATCATTTGATCAACGACACGAATGGACTGCGTAAACATCGTGGCAGAAAGAGATTCTAATGATAATGTCTGCCAGTCATGACAGCTTCCGCCAACCGCAATGAGGCCAGCCACACAATGAGGATCTTCTTTGACTAAGCCGACCTTTAACTGGAAGGATAATTCATAAGCTAGGAAACGCTGAGCAAAACGTGTATAAAGTGAACTTGGCATTAAATCATAAGTTGGTACACCAATGATGACACCATTTTGTTTCTGCATGACCTGCATGATCTTATCCATATCATCTTTCTTTTTAAGAACACAGCCATCGTAGTGATCGGCTTTGCCCATACCGACATCACCCATACGCATCGTACAAGATTCACAGCCGGTACATGGTAGGATATTGTAATCAAACAAATTGATCAGAGTGACTTCAGCACCCTTCTCCTTTGCTGCACTTAATGCTTCTTTGACAAGGATTTCAGAGTTGCCATTATGTCTTCCGGCAACGATACCCATAATTTTCATTGTTAAAATTCTCCCTTATTTTCTTCATAGACTTCTGGCAGAATGGATGCCAGATTCGCAAATTCTTTAATATTATGTGAATATAGACCTTTTGCTAAAAAGACTGGCACTTTTGCCCCATCAGGAATGGCTTTCGTGATCGTACCATCTTCATTTTTATGCATCCCGATCCAGAAATGAGACACAAACATGACCCCATCCTTGTATGGATACCATTTATGTGTCATCGCAGCAGCCACTTTGCCTTCACCGATGGCACAGACCATCGATTCGCATTGATCCGTTCCAATAATGCCTTCATCATAGCCAAAATCTCTTGGTCTTAAGAAATTCAGTTTTAAAAAGTCAGGACCATTCCCGACATCTTCTAGAATGTAATGACTAACGCCCCATGTCTTTTCTCGTAAAGGTACATGAGGATCACACACATAGCGACAATTATTCGCACGCGCAAAGTAATGATCTTCATTATCCCAGATCTTATAACGGAGATCACTGCCAACAGAATGCCAGCCAAACCACCAGTCCAGCATCTCACCTTTGACATGTGGCATATAAGTCCGATTGGCGACAAAGGCCGTCCCATCTTCATTTTGACCATAACCGATGGCACAATAGCCCTCATCGTCTCCTTTTAAATATCTATTCTTTTGATCAAATGGCACCCCAGGTAATGTCGATGGCTGATCGACGAAAGCTAATTTTTCTGGATCGATCGGTGCTAATTCTCTTTCATAAAAGTGATAATAAGAAAGCTGTTTTTCTTCTTTTGTCACGCCAACTTTTTTCATTATTTAGACCCCCTATTGAGTTTTTCCATCACGAAATTGACAAAGACGCCAACATACCACACGCCAACTAACATCGAGATGGCAATCTGCAGCGGTAACGTTCCTAGCTTAGAAACAGGACTCATGATTGTGAGACCAATTGCAAAACCAGCTAACCAGGCGGAAAGATTGATGTGCTTAGGCATTTGCGAGGCGATCAGAACGGCACTGCCACCAAAGACAAACAGTAAGAGAAATAAGTTGATGTCATTCGTAAATGGCATAACTTTTAAAAGTTCCACAACCGTTGTCGCCCACACATCACCAAGTAAGAAACCAACGGATACTGGTAAAGCTTGTTTGATTGTATTGCCGGCTTCGGTAAAGAGACCAGCACAGATCAAAGCCACCGCTCCTGTCGTAATCCCAATGTATGGTCCTAAAATAGCCCAGACGGGTGCAAAAAAGGCAATACAGAAAGCCAGTGTTAATGTATGACGATCGAATTTCATGAGTTCCACCACCTTTGTTAATTTGTGAGCACGGCCATGTTAACACTTACATTTTGTCTTGTGAAATTCTTATTTTCGTGGTAATCTATTCCAAATTGGAATGGGATGATACTATGAAAGCAGATCGTATCAATATTGGAGATTTACGCATATTTATAACGGCCGCCACTTATAAAAACTATACCAAAGCGGCGAAAAGTCTTTATACGACTCAGCCAACAATTACAAAGGCAATTCATCATTTGGAAAAAGAATTAGGTGTTACGCTCTTTTATAAAGAAGGAAAAACAATGAATCTTACCCATGAAGGTCAATACCTCTATCGTGAGTACAAGGGGCTATTAGAAGAATTTGATCATATTTATGATAGTCTTCATGATTGTGAAACAACGATTAGGATTGGGATCCTGGAAGGGTATGATTTTGAAGATCTGCTTTTTGGTCATCTCTCAACCTTTCAGAAGCATCATCCAGATTTGACACTTTCTGTGAATATCTATGATCTTCATGAATTTATTGAATATAGTGATGATCTTGATATCGTCTTTACCAATACCTTAGAGTCCGTCTCACTCAATCATTATCACTTCATGCAGATCGATAAGATTCCCTTTTATCTGATCGTCTCAAGAGATCATCCTCTCGCAAAAGAAAGCAGTGTCTCTCTAAAAGAGATTGAGAAGGAACATCATTTCGTCTTATGTTCAGAGTCGACGCAAGCGACATTAGAATTCGTCGAACAGACATGGGCCTTAAAAGGTCTTCACCCAACTTTTGAATCTGTCGATAATCGTCTGACATTATTGATGAAGATCAGTCAAAATGAAGGCATCAGTCTTTTACCAGCCCATATGATCAAAGGCTATGAAGACAAGCTTACGCTCATTCCAGTTTACGATCTGCCGGCGACTGTCTGTCGCGTGATCGGCATCAACGACCTCCACCCCCATAAAGCCAGACTGATGTTTCTTGAAGAGATCAAAGCCTTGCTTCATGTTTAACGCATAAAAAATTCCAAACAAAAAAGAACGCTATGAGCGTTCTCTTACACGATGAATGATATAAGCAATACGCATGAAGATCAAAGCCCCACACGTATCGATCATGACATCTCGAAACTGACCGGCACGCCCACTAATGAGCAACTGATGTGCTTCGTCACTGCAGGCATAAAGAAAAGCACAGACAACCGCTAAAGGATAAGGTGAAACTTTTAATTTTTCAGTATGTTTGAAACCATAAAGCAATGTTAAAGCAAAGACCCCATATTCAGTCATATGGGCACATTTACGAATAATAAATGTAGCAAGTGGCTTACTCAATGGGAAATGAATCAGCCCATTTACAAAATAATAAATGGCATCTGATAAAGAACCAGATTCCTGGCCATTCTGAGCTGAGAAATTAAAGATGACAAGCATCATCACAATAGTTGGTATATAATAAATAATCGTTTTCTTTTTCATGGCTTTCATTATACACACATTCACTGATCTGTAAAGTTTAATTCATGAAACGTGCAAAAGACGACCGTAAGGTCGTCTTTTATCGTATTAGTCGAGATCTTCACCGTTAGAAGCGATGACTTTCTTATACCAGTAGAAAGAATCCTTCTTATAACGTTTTAATGAACCTACTTCTTCATCAGTTGTATCGACATAGATGAAACCATATCTCTTTCTGATCCCTTCATGAGTAGAAACAAGGTCGATGGCTGACCATGGACAATAGCCCATCATTTCGACACCATCACTGATGGCAAGTCTCATCTGTGTAATATGTTGTCTTAAATAGTTGATACGATAAGGGTCATGAACTTGACCATCTTCAAGCTGATCATAAGCACCTAAGCCATTTTCTGTAATGACGATTGGTAAATGATAACGGTCGTATACTTCACGTAAAGTGACTCTGAAACCGATTGGGTCGATTTCCCAGCCAAATTCTGTTGTTGGTAAGTTTGGATTTTTGAAGTTCATAAAGTAGCCTGGTTCAGCTCCGCCCTTCTGCTGATCCATCTTGTCATTCACATCTTTCTTAAGATCTTTAGGGGCATATTCTACGGTTGTTGTGTTGTAGTAGTTGAAGCCGATAAAGTCTGGATGTGCTGCTTCTAATGCTTCTTTGTCACCTGGCGCAAATGTAGGTGTTGCATCATGTTCTTCTAAATAACGCCATACTAAGTTATTATAACGTCCATAAACAGCCATATCTAAATATAACCAGTTACGGATCGCATTAAATTCTTCAGCTGCTAACATATCTTCTGGTTTACAAGATGCTGCATAAACATAAGAAATGTTTGGTGCAGGACCAATTTTCGCATTTGGACACATCTTATGACATAAAACCATCGCTTTTGCCTGAGCGACTAACATATGATGGTTCTGCTGGTATGTTTCTTTTAAAACATTTTCAGTCCCTTCTGGGATCATCATTGTCCCGATGACTGGACCAACAAGTGTTAACATGTTCTGTTCATTGATCGTTAACCAATATTTCACACGATCACCAAAGTTTTCAAATAAAACTTTTGCATAGTTTTCAAACCATTTGACAGAATCTGGATTTGACCATGAGCCTCTGTGATCTAAAGCAGCTGGCATATCAAAATGGAACATCGTGACTAATGGTTCAATATTGTATTCTAAGCAAGTATTGATCACATCATTGTAATGATCGATGCCGGCCTGATTCACTTCACCATCGCCATTAGGTAAAATACGTGTCCAGGCAATAGAGAAACGATATGTCTTAAAGCCCATTTCAGCCATTAAGGCAATATCTTCTTTATAATGATGATAATGATCAGCAGTCACATCTAAAGATGCTGTCCCTGCAGGTAATTCCTTCACATCCTGGCATGATGGACCTTTACCATCTTCATTGACAGCCCCTTCACACTGATAAGCACTTGTACTTGCGCCCCATAAAAAGTTCTTTGGAAATTGTTTTAAATTTGTATCTTTCATCTCGTTCACCTCGCCTACCATTATATGGATTTTTATTTGTAGAAGCGACTTTTTTCTATTTGTGAAAAAAATACAGTGATCCTTCGACCACTGTATCTCGTTTTACTGCGGACGTCTCTTAAAGACGACATCCCAGGCTTTTGCACTTAAGCAAATGAGCCATGACAGTACCACGATCAACAAGAAATAAATGACGACGACTAACCACTCCATAAAATTCTCCTTCTCATTCACAAAAAGCAGAGATGATAGGCAATAAATCGTGACCTCTTATTTCTTTCTTCCTACTTCATACTTTACTCTTCCCATTTTTCATTTTCAAGTCATTAAAAAAAGAAGCCACTACAGCTTCTTTTCCATCAAGTATTTAAATATTCTCACGCCACGCTTTTCGCTGACCACTTCTTCAATCGTGTCATAGCCACGCTTTTCAAAGAATTTCTGCGCTGTGATTGGTGAATAGACATTGACGATATGATTGCCTTTTGCTTTGGCATAATCTTCGAGGTGCTGTGCAAGTTCACCTGCAATGCCTCTTCCTAAATAATCCTTATCGACATAAAGACGATCTAAGAAGCCTGTCTGACCAATATTGCCGAACCCAACGATATGATCATCTTCGATGGCTACGATCGTATGGTTCTTATCTAATGAGGATTCCCAATGATAATGATCCATATTCTTTGGCGCCATAGCGTCTAATTCATCTTCTTCATAGTCGCTGGCATTGATCTCATGCACGCAGCGATAGAAAAGGTCCATGATCGTATCAAGGTCTTGACTCTTATTGTATAATCTGATTTTCATACAAAGCACCTCCGGTGACACCATTATAGCATATCCCCCAAAAAAGGAAAAGAAAGGGAAAGCCAATAAAAAAAGAAGAGGGATGCCCTCTTCTTCATCATCATTAAATACCGAACATTAAGTCGACATAGTTTGGCATTGGCCAATCTTTTTCGTCAACCTTTGTTTCAAGTGTATCAGCTGTTGCTCTTAAGTCAGCCATAGCACCTAAAACTTCATCTCTCCAGTAAGCTGCAACCTTTGGATCGCCAGCATCGCCTTCACGAGCCTTTTCGATCTTTTCATCAAGAGTTGCCATCTGACCACGCATATCAGTTGCTAAAGAAGTTAATTCTTTTAAGTCAGCTTTCATGAAGTCATTAGGAACATCTAAAGCAGCTAAGTCTTTTGCATCTTCAGCTAATGAGCCGATGTATTTAGAAACAGCTGGATAGATCTCGTTCTTAGCCATCTTTAATGCTGTTAAAGCTTCAACCTGGATCGTCTTAGAGTAGTTCTCTAACATGATCTCATAACGAGAAGATAATTCAACTTTAGAGTAAACACCATGTTTTTCATATAATTCAATGTTCTTTTCAGCCTTTAAGCATTCAGCGGCATCAACAGTGTTTTTCGCATTTGGAAGGCCACGTCTTGCAGCTTCTTCTTCCCAATCCTTAGAATAGCCATCACCATTGAAGATGATACGTTTATGTTCAGATAAGAACTTCTTGATAATATCATAAGGTTCCATACCTTCATCTAATAAATCAGAGAACTGATCGAATTCTTCTGCTAAGATCGTATTTAAAACTGTGTTTGGACCAGCGACTGACATAGCTGAACCAACAGCACGGAATTCAAACTTGTTACCTGTGAAGGCAAATGGTGAAGTTCTGTTACGGTCTGTTGTATCCTTAGAGAAATCAGGCACAACCGCAACACCAGTCTGGAAACGCTCCTTTGTATTATCGCTTAAAGCAGTTCCATTAATAATTGTATCTACTAAGTCGTCTAATTCTTCACCTAAGAAGATAGAGATGATTGCTGGTGGAGCTTCGTTAGCACCTAAACGGTGATCGTTACCGGCACTAGCAGCACTCATTCTCAGTAAGTCTGCATATTCATCAATACCTTTGATCGTACAAGCTAATGCAGTTAAGAAAGGTAAGTTATGAATTGGATCAGTACCTGGGTTGAATAAGTTCACACCTGTATCCGTTGTGACTGACCAGTTATTATGTTTACCCGAACCATTCACACCATCGAATGGTTTTTCATGTAATAAGCATCTTAAACCATGTTTCTTGGCGATATCCTGAGCGATCTGCATTAATAAATGGTTGTTATCAGCAGTAATGTTCGCCTTCATAAATACGCAGGCAACTTCATGCTGAGCTGGTGCAACTTCGTTATGTTTTGTCTTAGAAGGAATACCATATTTCCATAATTCTCTATCTAAGTCCTTCATGAAGGCCCCAACTTTACGTTTGATGGAACCAAAGTAATGATCTTCAAGTTCCTGTCCTTTAGGAGCCATAGCACCATATAATGTACGACCTGTTAAACGTAAGTCGATACGTTTCTGATAATATTCATCGGCAACTAAGAAGTATTCCTGTTCAGCACCAACGTTGGCGTAAACTTTAGAAACATCTTCCATACCTAATTTATGTAATAACTTCACACTTGAAGAGCTTAAGGCATCACAAGATCTTAATAATGGTGTCTTCTTATCCAAAGCTTCACCAGTATAAGAACAGAACAATGTTGGAATGTATAATGTACCATCTTTTACAAAGGCTGGTGATGTAACATCCCATGCTGTATAGCCACGTGCTTCAAATGTTGCACGTAAGCCGCCACTTGGGAATGAAGAGGCATCAGGTTCACCTTTTCTTAATGTCTTGCCAGAGAATTCTAGTAAGGCGCCACCCTTATGATCAGGTTCCAAGAATGCATCATGTTTTTCAGCAGTTAAACCAGTCATTGGTGTAAACCAATGCGTAAAATGTGTTGCCCCATGTTCAACGGCCCAGATCTTCATTGCATTGGCAATGACTGTAGCCACTTCCTTAGGCAACTGTTCACCTTTATCTAATGCTTCATGAAAAGCTTTATAAGTAGACTTTGGAACACGTTCTCTCATCACATCATCAGAGAAAGTCATGCTTCCGTATTCATCAAGTAGTTCTTTCATCTCCATAGTTTTTTTCCTCCTTAGCGTTTAAAGAAGTTCTCTTCTTTATGGTTCACATTATAGGGTCGCAGTTCTTTGATGTCAATAATTTTTTATTATTTTAATATAATATTATAGTAAATAATTAACATTAAGAATTTATGATTAATTAAAAAAATACGATGAGAACACCGTATTTTCCTTAATATTTGAATTATTAATTTTTGATAAAATTGATAAAATTTTATCAGATACCGAGCATTAAGTCGACGTAGTTTGGCATTGGCCAATCCTTTTCATCCACTAATGTCTCTAAACGATCCGCTGTTAAACGTAATGTATGCATCGCATGGAGCACTTCATCGCGCCAGTAAACCGCTGCCTGACGAGTGGCTTTATTGAGTTCACGAGCTTTGGTAATCTTTTCGTCGAGATCATTCATTTCTGCTCTCATAGAAGATGCTAATGTCGTTAACTGTTTCAGATCTTCCGACATGAAAGCATAGTCACCGCCAACATCCTTGAGATCCTTCGCATCATGAGCCACTTCACCGATATATTTAACGACTGCTGGATAGATCTCATTCTTTGCCATCTTTAAGGCTGTTAAAGCTTCGACCTGAATCGTATTGGAATAGTTTTCTAACATGATCTCATAACGTGAATCTAATTCAGCCTTACTGAAGACTTTCTGATCCGTATAAAGCTTTAAGACATTAGGATCCTTATAACATTCAGCGGCATCGACTGTATCATGAATGTTTGGCAGACCACGTCTTGCGGCTTCTTCTTCCCATTCCTTAGAATAGCCATCACCATTGAAGATGATACGTTTATGTTCACTAAAGAACTTCTTAGCGATATCTAATGGCGCCATATCTTCATCCATTAACTTGGCAAATTCGTCAAATTCTTCCGCTAACATACTGTTGAGGACCGTATTGGCACCGGCGATCGACATAGCCGAACCAACAGAACGGAATTCAAACTTATTACCAGTGAAGGCAAATGGTGATGTTCTGTTACGATCCGTTGTATCTTTAGAGAAATCAGGAATGACCGCAACCCCTGTTTCAAAACGTTCCTTGGTATTTTCATTTAAGTCCTTACCATTGATGATGGCATCCACTAATTCATCTAATTCTTCGCCTAAGAAGACGGAGATGATGGCTGGTGGTGCTTCATGACCGCCTAAACGATGGTCATTCCCAGCACTGGCTGCACTGGCTCTTAAGATACCGGCATATTCATCGATTCCTTTGATTGTACATGCTAAAGCGACAATAAATGGTAAGTTTTCACTTGGATGAGGACCTGGATTAAATAAGTTAATACCAGTATCCGTCGTGACTGACCAGTTGTTATGCTTACCAGAGCCATTGACGCCTTCAAATGGTTTTTCATGTAATAAACATCTTAAGCCATGTTTCTTGGCAATATCCTGAGCGATCTGCATAACAAGAGAGTTGTTATCAGTCGTAATATTGACATTGGCATAAACGCAGGCCACTTCATGCTGAGCTGGAGCCACTTCGTTATGCTTCGTCTTGGAAGGAATGCCATATTTCCATAATTCATGGTCTAAGTCCTTCATGAAGGCCCCAACTTTACGTTTGATGGAACCAAAGTAATGATCTTCAAGTTCCTGACCTTTAGGAGCTGGGGCACCATATAAGGTACGACCCGTTAAACGTAAGTCGATACGTTTCTGATAATATTCATCTAAGACTAAGAAATATTCCTGTTCAGCCCCTACGGAAGCTGTCACATGAGAAACATCGTTATAGCCTAACTTATGTAATAAATTGACGCTGGCACGATCTAACGCATCACTTGATCGCATAAGTGGTGTCTTCTTATCTAAGGCTTCGCCATTATAAGAATAGAACAATGTTGGAATGTACAAAGAGCCATCTTTGACAAAAGCTGGTGATGTACAATCCCAGGCCGTATACCCACGTGCTTCAAATGTCGCACGTAAGCCGCCGCTAGGGAATGAGGATGCGTCTGGTTCCCCTTTTCTTAATGTCTTGCCAGAGAATTCGAGTAAGGCTCCCCCTTTATGATCAGGTTCCAAAAAGGCATCATGCTTTTCAGCTGTTAATCCAGTCATTGGTGTAAACCAATGCGTAAAATGTGTGGCTCCATGTTCAATCGCCCAGATCTTCATGGCATTGGCAACGACCGTGGCCACTTCTTTTGGCAGCTGTTCGCCTTTATCTAAGGCTTCATGAAAAGCTTTGTAAGTAGATTTTGGAATACGTTCCTTCATGACATCATCAGAAAACGTCATACAGCCGTATTCATCAAGTAAGTCTTTCATCTCCATAGTTTATTTTTCCTCCTGTGCGAATAAATAAATTTATTCATCTCCATTATAGGTAAACGTAAAGATAAAACCAACCTTATTTCGAAATCTAGTAATTCTTTTTGTCATGTTTTATAATATTCATGAGGTGAAGCCTATGTTTAATCAATTAACCGTAACCATCATTCACGAAGATCTCGCCTTCGTCAAAGATTTAAAGACGCTATTAGAGGACCATGGAATGGGCGTCGTCACGATCACAGAATTAAAAGATCTCGACTATCAAAAATTAACGACATCGATGATCGTCGTTCATGAAACATTTCCTGGTCTTAACATCAAGAAAATGTTAATTGCCAATAAACTGAATCGTAATGCTTTAACTTTGGTGCTGACAAATATGGTCTCTGGCAGTTATCTCGAATCTCTGCTTGATAGTGGTGCTGATGATTATCTGACACGTCCTTATACGGTCGATGATATTTATCAGAAGCTGTTGTCCGTCTATCGTAATGGCATCATGCGTCCACGTAACATCTATCGTTTCAAGGATCTGATCTTAGATACCGCTACGCGTAGTGCCTTTATTAATGAGACATCCTTAGAACTGACTGAAAAAGAATTCAAGTTATTAAAGATCTTAGTGACCCAGCCATTCCAGCCTCATAAGGTCTCTGACTTGTTTGCAGCGCTGTGGGGCAATGCCATCTATGAAGATCAGAACACTTTACAATCTATTATGAACTCTCTGATCAAGAAGCTTCAGGCTAAAGGCTCTTACAGTCATTATATTCGTAAGTTTGGTGAAGAAAGCTATATGATGGATATCCGTTAAACAGAATCATTCGTGATTCTGTTTTTTCATGTTGTGAAAATATAAAAGATTTCTTTTCCATCATGTCTATAATAAAGAGAAGAGAAGAGAAAGAAGGAAAACTATGAAAGTACTATTTTTTGATGCCGATGGCACGATCATTCGTCACAGTGAATTTCATGAACCTGTCAAAAATGCCATTTTGCTTTTACGAGACCATGATGTTCTGCCCGTCTTAAGTACTGGCCGTTCGATGCCCCAGATCAAAATCTCTCCGTTAAGTCAGCTGGGTCTTCAGGATATGATCACGGCCGCCGGCGGTTATGTGATCATCAATGGTCAGCCCGCTTACCATGACTACTTTACTAAAGACCATTTAAAAGAGATCTTAGACTATTTTGATGCTTATGGTCTTTATTATACGATCGAATGTAATGAAGCCCTTTATATTAAAGAAGGCCAGCTGCAAACGCAGCTCGATCGTTTCGGCAGCCTTGATAATGGTGACCCTGAGCAAGCCCAAAAAGATCGTCAAGAGTTTGCCAGCATTTTAAGAGAGACCAACGATCCACTGAGTCTTCATGTCAATAAGATCCACTGGTATGAATATCCTGATATGTATAAAGATGGCATCGTGCCACTCAGACATGCTGCAATCAAAGAAAAATTTGGCGACACATTCAATGTCAATCCGCTCTCCTTCTATGGCAATAACGGTGGCGGTGAGATCAATGAAAAACATCTGACCAAACAAAAAGGTGTGGAAATGATCGTCGATGCGTATCACATCAAGAAAGAAGATACGTATGCCATCGGGGACGGACAGAATGATTTAGAAATGTTAAAAGCTGTTGCCCATCCCATCGCCATGGGCAATGCCAATGATCTTGTCAAAAGTGCCTGTGAATATGTCACTGATGACATTGATCACGATGGTTTCCTCACTGCCTTAAAACATTATCACTTACTTTAAAGATCTAGTGCGCTAGATCTTTTTCTATAAAAAGATAGATGCTCGTACAAGCATCTATCGACGTCCCTTATGTTTCTTTAATTTGACATAGCCATCAATATCGATGACCATCTTACGATTTTCCTTTTCTAGCATCTTGGCAAAGCCGATCTTATCTTCGGGATGCAATGTCACATGCTTCTTATTCTCATCATAAAGTTCAATCGCATCATGACGCCCCATTCTTAAATTCACAAAGCTTCTTGGTTCAGTCAATAACACGCAGCGATCAAGATCAATACGCTGATCGGATAACGCTCTACGTTTTATGATCAGCTGATGATCCTTCACAGTGTAATGATAAGGAGCGACTCCAATAAAATAATAATACATGATGACAATAAAGATGATGTATAAGATCAAGGCCAGACGAGGAATCTTACCAATGGAAAGCTGATAGAAATAATAGAACATCATGATCGTGATGGCCCCTAAGAATACCGGAATGGCACTATTTTGTTTGGCTTTCATTTAGACACCTCTTTCCTGTGTTCTTTCATAGATCAACAAGAACGGCAGATAAACAAGCGTTGCGACCGCAATGACGATGAGCTGCGAAACAGCCCCTCGCCAGGAGCCGCCAGTCGCTAAGAAGCCCATAATGAGCGGCGGTGTCGTCCACGGCACTTCTACGACAACTCTTGGACAGAACCCAATGACCGTTAAGATATAGCCCGTAATAATACAAAGTACTGGGGCAAAGATAAACGGCATATCCAAGATCGGATTGAGCACTAATGGAATCCCAAAAGTGACCGTCTCATTAATATTAAAGAGCGCTGGTACAAAGGAAATCCCGGCGATCGTCCGATTATCTTCACGCTTAGAGAAGATCATGATGGCGATCAATAAGCCGATCGTACAGCCGGAGCCGCCAAATTCACCAAACATCTGTAAGAATGTTAGGTTGAAGATGTGAGGAATGGCCTGACCATTCTTATAAGCAGCCATATTCGTATAAAGTAAGGTTCTAAAGATCGGCTCTTTAATGGCGGAGACAAGGTTGTTGCCATGAATGCCGACACACCAGAAGAGCATCGTGATCATATAAAGAATACATACCGCTAACAAATTATCACCAATGATATGTTCCAAAGGCAGCTGTAATGTAGAATAGATCAAGGCATTCATATCACTGCCAGATAAAATCTGAACGAACAAACTGATCAGCCCGACTGTAAAACAAGTCAAAACCGTTGGAATCAAGACTTCAAAGGATCGAGTGATTCCCGGTGGGATCTGTTCTGGCATCGAGATACGTAAGACTTCCTTTTTCCGGTAGAAATTATAGATCTCCAGTCCCACGATGCCTACAATCAGCCCCGTAAAGAGGCCATTAGCTCCTGTGTATTGTTCATTAATGGCCACAAATGTCCCGAGCGATGAACCAAAAGTCTTAGCAGCCTTCGCCATATTAGCACTTTGGGTCGTTGCCACTAAAGCAAACTTGCCGGACTTACTAAAAACTTGATAGGTCGTCGGGGTGACGATCATAAATAAGATCAGTCCTAAAACGGCAGGATATGCGCCCTGCTCCCCATTGGCCTGACCGATCTCCTGAGCGACAAGCATCGTAATGCCTAACGTAATGCAGGAGATCGTCGCAAAAGAAATGGCCTGAAAGATCGGATTGAGCACATCCAAGACCATCAAGCTTGGAATCAGGCGAGCTAATCCTGTCTGCTTATTGATCAGAACATTCGTCCAGATAACCCCAAAAGCACCGGTGATCGTTAATGGCATATAGTTCTGAAAGGCATTTCGAATCGCCCCTAAATATTTATTTTGTGAACACCAGGCGCCGGCTCTTGATAATACGTCCCCTATGACATCCATCTTCTCCACTCCTTTTTCTCTTCATTTTTTATTGTAAAGTTGCCTATTTTAAATGTCAACGCTTACAACTTTCATAAAAAAA